>JAKADP010000105.1 GCA_021820465.1 Bacillota bacterium | reverse complement strand
AACCCGCAGGCGCCCTGGCATGATGTGGACCTCGTCCTCCTGCGCATCGCGCTGGGCGACCGCGTGGAGATTCGCGCCGCGGATGGGCCGCCTGGCCCTCGGGTGGCGGTGTCCGGGCACGGCGTCACGCACGATACGCTGGCGGCGCATGCCCTGTCCTTGGTGGAGGCGCGGCTGGGCCGGCGTCTTTCCGTGCACGTCGCCATTGCCAAGCGCGTGCCCGCAGGAGCCGGGATGGGCGGCGGCAGTGCCGACGCGGCGGCGGTGCTGCGCTGGGCGGCCGGCCGCTGGCCGGAGCTGGCGCCCGAGGTGCCCGCGATGGCCGCGGCCATTGGGGCCGACGTCGCCTTTTTGGCCGGGCCCGCGGCGCGCTGCCGGGCCACCGGGCGCGGGGACCAGCTGGAGGCCCTGCCGGATGTGCCCCCCGTGTGGCTGGCCGTGGCGCATCCCGGCTTTGCGCTCGGCACCGCCGACGTCTATCAGGCGTTTGACCGCGTCGGAACGTCTGCCCCTCCGGCCGCCCCGGTGGTCGTAGACGCACTTCGGCGCGGCGTGATACCCTCGCTGGTGGGCAATCAGCTGGAAGACGCCGCGGCGGCGGTGTGCCCGGCGGTGGCCGATTTTCGTGCGCGGCTGGCTCGGCATGTCCCGCGGCACCGCCTAACCATGACGGGCAGTGGCTCCGGGTTTGTGGCCCTGGCAGGCGACGAGCAGGAGGCCACCGCGATAGGGCGGGCGTGGCAGGCGGCCGGCGTGCCATTTGTGTGGTGGGGGGAGGCGGCACCCGGAGGTGGAAGCCATCGTACTGGCGGGCCAGCGGAATCGCGGCAGCATGGCGGCCTTGGACCCTGAGCCCTGGGAGGCTCTGCTGCCAATTGCGGGCCGGCCCATGCTGGCGTATGTCGTGGAGGCGCTGCTGGCCAGCGGCGTCGTGCACGCGGTGCGGGTGGTGGGGCCGCCCGTCCCCGGCGGGTTCCCGATGGCTGCGCCGAGGACCGTCGATACCCTCGCCCCGCGCGAGACATTGTGGGAAAATTTAGATCTTGGCCTGGCGGCCGTGGACCGCGCCCAGCCGGCGCTGGTGGTTACCGGCGACATCCCGCTGCTGACGGGCGATGCTGTGCGCGCCTTTGTCGAGGCGGCGGAATCTGCGGATCGGGCGGCCGGGGGCGCGGACATTGTGTACCCCTTAGTCCCGCGGGCCGTGGTGGAGCAAGCGTATCCCGAGGTGCACCGCACGTACTTTCGGCTGCGCGAAGGGGTATTCACCGGCGGCAACGTGTTTTGGGTGCGGCCCGCCGCGCTGTCGGGGCTCCGGGATCGGGCCGAGCAGCTTCTGGCGCACCGCAAGTCGCCCGCCAAGCTGGCGGGCGACATTGGGTGGGGCGTGCTGGCGCGCTACGTCTTGCGGCGGCTCAGCTTGGGGGATGTCGAGCGGGTTGCGGGGCGCCTCTTGGCCGTCCGCGGCGTGGGGCTCGTGTTTGCGCATGCGGAGGTAGGGGTTGACGTGGACAAGCCGAGTGACCTAGAGCTGGTGCGCCGCCATCTGGCAGCCGGCACGGCGGTGCGCGGTGCGTGACCGGGTGCGCCGGCTCATCGCACTGACGCGGATGGTCACGCGCCCGCCCGGCGCGATGCCGTCGCTGTCGGTGATGGCGGATGCCCTGCACGTGGCGAAGTCGACGCTGTCCGAGGATCTCGCCCTCGTGCGGGAGGTGCTGCTGGAGGCGGGTCTCGGTGAAATTCACACTCAGGTGGGCGTGGGAGGGGGGGTGCGATTTGTGGAACACCTTGATGTCGACCGCGTGCGGGATGCGCTGGGCGTGTTCGTGCGGGCGTTGGACGAGCCGGACCGAGTGACCGGCCCCGGGTTTCTGTACATGACCGACCTCCTGTTCCGGCCGGAATTGGTGGACCCGTTGGGGGCGCTGCTGGCCGAGCGGCTGGCGGATCGGGGGGCAGGCCTCGTGGCCACGGTGGAAACCAAGGGGATTCCCCTAGCGCTGGCCGTGAGCCGGGCGCTCTCCCTGCCCGTCGTGCTGATTCGCCGCGACAACCGCCTCTCGGAGGGGTCCAGCCTCTCCATCAACTACCTGTCCGGCTCCTCGCATCGAATACAGTCCATGTCGCTCGCACGCCGAGCGCCGGTGCGCGGAGCGCGGGTGCTGTTTGTGGACGACTTTTTGAAGGCGGGGGGCACAGCCCGCGCCGCCAGTGACCTGCTGAAGGAGTTTGAGGCCGAGGTGGTGGGCGTAGGCGTGCTGGTGGCGACGGCCAGCCCCGCCGCTAAGCTGGTCGCGGATGTCGCGGCCTGCCTGCTGTGGCAGGCCGACGCGGTGGCGCCCACCCCCTGGGTGGCGGAGCGGCTGGCGGGCGCGCCTTAGCCGCGCGCCTGCGGACGGCCGCGGCGCGGACACCGCGAAGGACAGGGCGAAAGACAGTGCGAAAGACACTGCGAAGGAGGGCTTTCATGTCAACCACCGCTCCCCCGGACGAGGCCGCGCCGTGGCCGGTGACGCTGGAAGATGTGCAGCGGGCGCGCGAGGCGCTCAAGGGCATCACGTACGTGACCCCGCTGCAGGAATCCAGCTACCTGAGCCGGCTGAACAGTGAATCGGCCGCCCGCGTCTTTTTGAAGTTGGAAAATCTGCAGCGCGCCGGCTCGTTCAAGTTGCGGGGGGCGTACAATCGCATGCGCCAGATGACCCGGCCGGAGCTGGACCGGGGCGTGGTGGCGGCCTCAGCGGGCAACCATGCGCAGGGGGTGGCGCTGGCGGCCACGCTGGTGGGGACAACGGCGACCATCGTGATGCCTGAGATGGCCTCCATGACGAAAGTGGTGGCGACGCGCGGTTATGGCGCACGGGTGGAGCTTGTCGGCGAAACGTTTGACGATGCATATGCCCACGCGGTGAAGCTGGCGGAGGACACGGGAGCCATGCTCATCCATGCCTTCGAAGACCCCTGGGTGATTGCGGGCCAGGGCACCGTGGGCTTGGAAATGCTGGACGTACGCCCCAATCTGGATGCCGTGGTGGTTCCCGTGGGGGGCGGCGGCCTCATCAGCGGGATTGCTGTGGCGTTGAAGACGCAGAATCCGCACATTCGCGTGATTGGGGTGCAGGCGGAGGGCGCGGCGGCCATGGTGGCGTCGCGGGGCGCCGGCCATGTGGTGGCCGTGCCGTCCGCGCACACGATTGCTGACGGCATTGCCGTCAAGCGGCCCGGCACCAAAACCTTTCAACTCATTGAGCAATACGTGGACGAGCTGGTGACGGTGGGAGACCACGACATCAGCCGCGCCATTCTGCTGTTTCTGGAGCGCACCAAGCTGGTGGTGGAAGGGGCGGGCGCGGCGGCCATGGCCGCGATCCTGACCAACAAGGTGCCGCTGCGCGCCGACCGCATCGGCGTGGTGGTCTCCGGAGGCAACATCGACGTGAGCCTGCTGTCGCGGATTGTAGAGAAGGGGCTGGTGGAAGAGGGGCGCCAGCTGCACATCACGACCACCGTCGGCGACCGCCCCGGACAGCTGGCAGGGCTCCTCGGCTTGGTGGCGGCGGCGCACGCCAACGTCCTGACGGTGGAGCATCAGCGGTGGCATCCGGGTCAGCACCCCACGGATGTCGAAATTCGGATGGTCATCGAGACCCGGGACGAGGCGCATGCCGAAGATCTGCTGGCCAAAATGGCGGCCGCCGGGCACACCGTCCAGATTCTGACCTGAGAGTTTCGGGAATCGCGCCCAAAATTTCGACAACGGCAGGATTCGCATCGGTCGGATGGCGAACCTTTCACACGAACAGGCGCTGGGTGGCACCAGGCCAAACGCGGTGGGGAGGGGCCAGCATGGAGATCACTGAGGTGCGCTTCCGTCGACTGACGAAGGACGGCAGTATGAAGGCGGTGGCGTCCGTCACGCTCGACAACGAATTTGTAGTCCACGACGTGCGGGTCGTGGAGGGGCCCCGAGGGCTGTTTGTGGCCATGCCCAGCCGGCGGGGGGCGGACGGCGAGTACCGCGACGTGGCGCATCCCATCACGCCGGGCGCCCGCGAGCGGATTCAGCGCGCCGTGCTAGATCGCTTTCGGGACGTCCAGGAGGCTTAGCGGGCGAAGGCCAAGAGAGGCGCGCGGGTCGGCGCCCTGGGGGCGGTTTTGGTATCCTAGGGCACGGACAAGAGGTCGGCCGTAGCATGAACCGGAGGCGATAGGGTGACGGCAGTAATCGTGCTGGCGGCCGGCGAGGGGCGGCGCATGCACTCGCATCGCGCGAAAGTGCTGCATCCCGTCGGAGGCGTGGCGATGCTGGACCATGTCTTGACCGCGGTGGACCAGCTCGCGGTGGATCACCGCGTGGTGGTGGTTGGTCCGGGGGCCGAGGCTGTCGAAGCGCTGGTGGGAGATCGGGCGGACGTGGTGGTGCAGCCCGAGCGGCGCGGCACGGGCGACGCCGTGGGGCGGGCGCTGGGGGCGCTGCCGGCCCCGGCAGACCGCGTGCTGGTGCTTTATGGAGACGCTCCACTGGTTCCGGTGGCCGTGCTGGAGGAGTTGCTTCAGCAGCCGGTGCCCAACGAGTGCGCCGCCGTGCTGGTGACGGTGGTCGTGGACAACCCTTCCGGCTACGGCCGCATTGTGCGGGGCGCGGACGGCCAGGTGGCCCGGGTCTGTGAAGAGCGCGAGGCCAGCAGCGCCGAGCGCGCCATCACGGAAATCAACACGGGCGTCGGGCTGTGGGACCGGGCTGCGCTGGCGCACATCCTGGAGGGGCTTCCGTGGCATGACGGCGAGCAATACCTGCCAGACGCGATAGAGGGGCTGCTGTCGGCGGGGAGGCGCGTGGGGGCCATCTCGGCTCCCGACCCCCGCCGGTTTTGGGGCGTCAACACGCGGGCCCAGCTGGCCGCCGTGGAGGCGGTCCAGCGCGAGCTGACGCTGGCGCGCCTGATGGATGCGGGCGTCACCATTGAGGACCCGGCCACCACGTACGTGGATGCGGCCGTTGAGGTGGGCATGGACACCGTCATCCACCCGGGCACCGTGCTCCGGGGCCGGACGGTGGTGGGAGAGCAGGCGGAGATTGGCCCGTACGCCGAAGTCATCGACAGTCAGGTGGGCGACTACGCGGTGGTGCGCCAAGCGGTCATCGAGCAGAGCCACCTGGCGGCCCATGTGCGCGTGGGTCCCTTCAGCCACTGCCGCGCGGGGACGTATCTGGAGCGGGACGTGCACGTCGGCAACTACGTGGAGTTGAAAAACACCCGCATGGGTCTCGGGTCGAAGGCCGGACATCACTGCTACCTGGGCGACGTGAGCATTGGCAGCCACGTCAATATTGGCGCCGGCGCCGTCATCGTCAATTTTGATGGGGAGCAGAAGCACCATTCGTTCATCGGGGACGATGCGTTTATTGGGTGCAACGCCAACTTGGTGGCTCCGGTGGAAGTGGGGCAGGGGGCGTACGTGGCGGCCGGCTCCACCGTGACCCACAATGTGCCTGCCGAGGCGCTGGCCATCGCGCGGAGTCGGCAGGAAAACAAGCCGGACTGGGTGCGCCATCGGGGTTTGGCAGGCAAGTTGCGCCGTTAGCGACAGACAGAAAGGGGACCTGGCAGCAGCGTGGCGTCACTAGCGGAAGGCGAACTGAAGCTGCTTCCGGGATCCGCCAACCCCGAACTGGCGGATCGCCTGGCAGCCTATCTGGGGGTCGAGTTGGCGAAGGCCGACATCGGCAAGTTCCCCAACGGAGAGATTCGGGTCAACATTGAGGACAATGTGCGCGGCACCGATGTGTTTATCGTCCAGCCCACGTGTCCACCGGTCAACGACAACCTGATGGAGCTGCTGCTGATGATCGACGCCTGCCGTCGGTCCTCGGCCCATCGCATCACGGCGGTGGTGCCGTTTTTTGGCTATGCGCGGCAGGACCGCAAGACCCGCTCGCGGGAGCCGATTTCCGCCAAGCTGGTCGCGAATCTCATCACGGAGGCGGGCGCCGACCGGGTGCTGACGCTCGATCTGCATGCGCCCCAGCTGCAGGGGTTTTTTGATATTCCGGTCGACAACCTGTTTGGCAACCGGACGCTGGCCGAACATATGCGGGAGCAGAATCTGGACAACGTGATGGTGTTTTCCCCTGACGTGGGCGGCATGCAGCGCGCGCGCCAGCTCGCCAAGCAGCTGGAGTGCCCGCTGGGCTTTATCGACAAGCGGCGGCCCGAGCCCAGCGTGGCCGAGGTGGTCAATGTCGTGGGCAAGGTGACGGGCAAGAACGTGGTGTTTGTCGATGACCAGATTGACACCGGCGGGACCATTGCCAAGGCGGCCGAGGCCGTGTTGGAGTTGGGTGCGAAGTCCGTCTATGTGTGTGCGACGCATGCGGTGTTTTCGGGAGCCGTGGCCGAAACGCTGGGGCATGCCCCGATTCGAGCCGTGGTGGTGACCGACACCATCCCGGTGACCAACGCCCCCCGGCAGACCCAGGTGGTGACGGTGGCCCCGCTGTTGGGCGAGGCGATTCGCCGGGTGCACGAGCACCTGTCGGTGTCGCGGCTGTTTGAGTGAGATGCGCCCTCCGGTCCGGCTGGCGGTGGGGCTGGGCAATCCGGGGCGGGCGTACCAGCGCACGCACCACAACCTGGGGTTCCTGGTGCTGGACCACTACGTCCAGCACCATGGCCTCCGGTTTCAAAGGGCCCGCGTGCACGCGCAGGTGGCTCAGGATGGTGCTGTGTCCTTCCTCAAGCCCATGACGTTTATGAACGTCAGCGGCGAGGCCGTGGCGCCCTTCTGCCGATACCACCGCATCGCGCCCGAGGAAATCGTCGTGATATGCGACGACCTGGACCTGCCGCCGGGGG
>JAKADP010000025.1 GCA_021820465.1 Bacillota bacterium | reverse complement strand
ATGTACTCCTTTAAAATGTCTGCCTGCAGCGTGCCGCGGACGGCGGACCAAGGGACCCCTTGGCGCTCAGCCGTCACCAGGTACATGGCCCAGATGATGGGCGCAGGCCCGTTGATGGTCATGGACGTGGACACTTGGTCCAAGGGAATCCCCTGAAACAGGCGCTCCATGTCGCCCACTTGGTCCACCGCCACCCCCTCGCGGCCCACTTCGCCCAAACTTTTGGGATGGTCGGAGTCGTAGCCCATCAGCGTGGGCATGTCGAAGGCCACCGAGAGACCCGTCTGCCCCTGCTTGAGCAGGTAGTGGAAGCGCTCATTCGTTTCCTTGGGCGTGCCAAACCCGGCAAACTGCCGCATGGTCCAAAGCCGGCCCCGATACATGGTGGGGTGAATGCCCCGCGTGTACGGATACTGGCCGGGATCGCCCAGATCCCTCGCGTAATCCCGGCCGACGGCATGCTCGGGGCCGTACACGGGTTCGATCGGCGTTCCAGAAATGCTGCGGCGCTCCGCGGCCTCAGCCGCGGCGGCCGGCTTCACCTTCATCTGTGCCACGGGGCACCCCCTTCGGGCTGTTGGCCCACTTCACCTAGCTCTGTGATAACAAATTCGGGATCCCGGGGTCAAGCAAGCGCACGGCCGGGCCGCTCGGGATCAAAAGACCGGCGGCATCCCCGGCCGCCAGCGAAAGACGGCCGCGGGATACCCCAGCGGCGGCACATCCTCGGGCGACACCCAGGCAAAGCCGCTGGACTCTCCATCGCGCGCGTCCAGCACCCCGCCGACCACGTCGCACCACCACAGAATCGACGTGTACTCCACCCGGTCGCCGTTGGGGTAGACCGCCGGGTGCGGCCCAGTCACGGACACCACATGCCGCGGCTCCACCCGGAGGCCGGTTTCCTCCCAGACTTCCCGGCGCACCGCGTCCGCAGGCCCCTCCCCGGGGTCGATGGCCCCGGCCGGCAGTCCCCACTGCCCGTCATCGCTCCGCACCTCCAGCAGAATGCGCCCGCCGGCGTCATGGATGAGCGCCGCCACGGCGGGCACCAAGAGCAAATCATGCCCCACGCGGTCGCGTATTCCCTGGAGATATGCGGAGATGGGCATGGCCGTGCCTCCGTCAACCGCCGGGCAGCGCGGCCCGCCCGGCTCTAAATTGCTACACTGTGCGCCAAGGGGCCCCCCAGGCGTGGTCCCAGTCTATCGCAAGCCGAAGGAGGCGCGGCCGTTGCCTCGCAGGATTCCCACCTATGCGCCCGTCGTGCGCTACCTGCGCTACCTGTCCGGGTTGTCGGCGGTCGAGTGGGGCCGCCGCTTAGGCGTGCCGGAGTACTACATTGGCTACTTGGAAAACGGCTATCGCTGGCCCCGGCCGCCGCAAGTGCGCATCATCGCCGGCATCGTCGGCTGGGACCCGTTTGAGCTGGCGCTGTTGGCGGACGTGGAGATCCCGTACCCCGATTGGCCCGCGCCGCAGAATCTGGACGCCTGGCGCGCCTTGGCGCGCGAGTGGGTGGGGATTGCCGATGCCATCGCGCGCTTCACGCTGGCCTGCCAGCTGGCGGCCGAGCCCGATTGGCAGGCCGCCCTGGACCCGGACCTGCCGGGGGCCGCCGACACCTTTGGGCGGGCCGCGTGCTATGGGTGGCTGCGCCAGCGCTGGACCCCCTACGCGCCGCACCCTCTGCGCCTCACGGCGGCGCGCACGGCCGACGACGTCCGGAGCGCGGTGGAAGCCGGCGCCGGCTCCGGCCCGGCCGTGGTGGAGCCACCCTTCCTCCACGGCCTCTCGGCCCATGACCGGGCCGCGGTGGAGGCGGTGGCAGAAAGCTTGAAGCGCCAGCATCCCCCGGACCCGTGAGTGGGCCCCTCATCCAGCGGGAGCCCTCACGCGGACAGCGTAGAGATACCCCTGGCGCGCGTCCACGGCCACCGCCTCCGCCACCGGCACACCGGGAATGCTGAACGCCGTGTAGCTGCCGGCTTCGAACCCGTGATACGCCACATCCGCCACGGGCCGCCCACGTGGGGCACGGTGCGGTGCGTGACCCGATACCGGTCGCCCCGCACGGTGAGCACGAAGGCATAGTGCCACGCGGGCGGCAGCGCGCCCGAGGCGCCGCACGCCGCGGCAGCGGCGGCCAGCGCCAAGCCGGCCATGAGGCCCGGCACGCGGTCCTTCACGAGCACGGGCCCCTCTTCCGCGCACACGGCCTCGCGTCGCTAGCGCGTGTGGTGCGCCCCGTCCGCCCAAATTCGGTGAATGCGATGGTACAGCGACAGCCGCTCTTCCACCAGCGTGAGCGCCAGCCGATTGGTGGCCATCTGGCGCTCATCCGACTCTCGATACAGCGTCAGCAAAAAGTCCAAAATGCCCTCGACACGGTGCTCTGCCCGCTCCGCTCGATAGCCCTGCCGCTCGTCGGCCATTTGCAGCAGGCCGCCCGCGTTGGCAATGAAGTCCGGGGCGTAGAGAATGCCGCGCGCCCGCAGCAAATCGCCCATCGTCTCTTCGCTCAGCTGGTTGTTGGCCGACCCCGCGATGATCCGGCACTGAAAGCGCCCGACGGTCTCCGGCGTCACGACATTCCCGAGGGCGCACGGCGAAAACACGTCGCAGCGCGTCTCGACCACCGACCACGGGTCCACCGGCTCGACCCCGTACTGCGCGGTAATCGTCCCCACGGCTTGGGGATCGATATCCGCGACCAGCACCTCGGCCCCGGCTTCCACCAGGCGCCGCACCACGTGGCGCCCCACTTTGCCCAGCCCCTGGACCACCACACGGCGCCCGGCCGGACTGGGGTCGCCAAATGCATGCTGGAGCCCAGCCCGAATGGCCTGCACCACGCCCAGCGCGGTCAGGTCCCCGCTGTCACCCGATCCCCCGTACCCAGGGGGCAACCCCACCAGGTAGTCCGTCTCACGCGAGGCGTAGACGAAGTCGTCGCCGTCGGTGCCCACGTCCTCGCCGGTGACGAATCGGCCGCCGAGCGTCTCCAGGAACCGGCCCAGCGCCCGGAACAGCGCTTCGTTCTTATCGGTCGCTGGGTTTCCAATAATGACCGCCTTCCCGCCCCCGTAGTCGAGGCCGGCCGCGGCCGACTTGTACGTCATGCCCTGCGACAGCCGCAGCGCATCCAGCACCGCCTCATCTTCCGTGTCGTACGCGCGCATGCGGCACCCGCCCAACGCCGGGCCCAGTGTCGTGTTGTGGATGGCGATGATGGCCTTTAGGCCCGTCGCCTCGTCGAAGTTGAAAATCAGCTGCTCGTGCCCGTGCTGACGCATGGCGTCAAAAATCTCCATAAATGCCGTCCCCCGCTGCCGGGGGGTCACCTCCCGCCGGAATCTTGCCGTCATTATAACCCGGATAACCCGGCGCCCCGGGTGCCGGCCGCCGGTGGCGCCGGCACCCCCAGGGCTCTTGGGCGCAGCACCATCACCGGCGTGCGCTGCGCGCCCTGTCCCATCGGATTGTCGCGCAGCAGCTCCTGCACCATCCGCGCCTCCACGCCGGCGGACACGGCCAGCACCTCGCTGCCTAAGTCGTTGACGTCCACCACCGCGACGCCCGCGCCAATCCGCCGTGCCAGCGCGGCGCAGAACTCCGCGGCCCGACAGGGCGCCAGCACAATGTACCGGTCGTACGGCGCAATCGTGCTAGGGCCCGGCCCGTCGATGGCCGCCACCCGGCGGCCCGCCACGCGGTAGAATCCGCCGCGCCGCCCCACCAGCCGCCCCGCCGCCCCCACGGCCGCTGCCAGCAGGATTCGCGGCCATCCCGCTTCGCGAATGGCCATCTCCATCGTCTCCGGCCGCCGCAGCCCCAAGCCATAGCCCCGCTGACTCACCCGACGGCTGAGCCATCGGGCGAACCACCCGGGCGTCACCCAACGCAGCAGCACCGCCCGTCCTTCCGCGATGGCAACCACCTTTTCGCCGACGGCCACCACGTCGCACGCCCCCACCCTCCCCGCCAGGTACGGGACCAGCGTCCGCGCCAGCGGCTCGCCAGGGCGAACCAGGTGCGTCACCACCGCATATCGCTCGTACCGCTGGGCCGCCACCTCCCGCCCCGGCTTTCGGATCCACTGCCCATCCGCCGCTGCCACACGCATCCCTCCCGGACTCGCCAGGCTATTCAGCTGGCGGCCGAGGGGTCCCGCTAGGCGCTAAAGTCGGCCAGCACGGCGTGGATGTCGCGCGTGGCGGCCAGCGCCTCGGCCTTGGGGCGCTGCCACACATTCCGCCCGAAAATGAGGCCCGTGGCACCAGCCTCCATGCACGCGCGGGCCTTCTCCAGCATCGCTTCGTGGCTGCCTCGCTCTCCCCCTGCGAAAATCACCAAGGCGCGGCCGGCCGAACCCACCACCTGCGCCAGGGCTTGCGGCTCGGTCCACGGCCGCTGGTACGCCTTGGGCGCCTGGGACAGCTTCTCGGGCGCGACGGCGGGAGCATTCAACTTGATGATGTCGGCCCCCACTTCAAGCGCCACCCGGCTCGCATAGTCGATGGCATATACAGAATCTTTGCCGCCGCGCGCGTCGATCGCCTCCCCGCGGGGGTAGGACCACACCACTAGGGGCAGGCCAAACCGCTCAGCATCCTGGCGGACCCGGGCCACCTGCTGGAAGTCCCGGTCCTGGAGCGGCGAGCCGACGTAGAGCGTGTAGCCCACCGCATCCGCGCCCAGGCGGACGGCATCTTCCACGCTCGCCAGCATGGGCGACAGCGGCTGGCGGTCGCTCGGGATCTCGGTCTTGCCGTTCAGCTTGAGGATTAGAGGCACCTGCCCCGCATAGCGCGGGTAGTACTTGGCCGCCAGGCCAATCTGGCAGGCGATGGCCGAGTAGCGTCCCTCCACCGCCAGGCGAAACTGGAACTCCGGGTCGGCACTGTCGGGGGCGTCCAAAAAGTCGCGCGGCCCGTGCTCCAGCCCTTGGTCGATGGGCAGCACCATCAAGGTGCCATTGGCGGGTCCGGCCTGATACAAAAGGCGGTAGAGGCGCGCCTTCTTTCCGGGAGCGATATCCAGTTGGGCCAACGTCGGCCGCTTGGTGCTCGTGCTCGCCACAATCTCTCTCCTCTCGTGCTGCCGCGCTCGCCGCGGCGGTCGAGTCAAGTCTAGCACGCCACCCCGGCGCCAGGGCCGTGCTAAGCTGACCTGACGGGCGACGCCCGATAAGACCATCCGGACAGGAGGCCGCTTCATGCGCCTGCGCTACGAGGTGTCCATTCCCGACCCCGCCACCCACCTGGTTCACGTACGCTTGACCTGCGACCCGGTGCCCCCGGGCGAGTGGCGCTGGCAGCTTCCCACCTGGACGCCTGGCTCGTATCTCATTCGCGAGTACGCCCGCCACGTGGATGACGTGTCCGCCACCGACGGCGCGGGCCACGCGCTGGCCGTCACCAAGGCCGACAAGCTCACGTGGTGCGCCCACGTGCCCGCCGAGGGGCCAGTGGTGCTGGCCTACACCGTGTACGCCCATGAGCTCACCGTGCGCACCAGCCACCTCGACTCGCAGCAGGGTCTGCTGAACGGAGCGAGCGTGTTCATGTACGCGGTCGGCCACCAGCACGAGGCGGGCACGGTCCAGCTGGCTCTCCCGGGCGGATGGCAGGCGCATACGGGTCTCCCGCGGGCCTCGGCGCCGACGCCTCCGTCGGCCCCCACATTTCAGTTTGCCGACTACGACGAGCTGGTGGACTGCCCGTTCGTCCTGGGCACCCCGCAGGTGGAGCGGTTTGACGTGGACGGCGTGCCGCACGAGTTGGTGGTGGCCGGCGGCAGCCGGCTCGACCTGCCGCAGGTGGCGGGGGACCTGGCCCGCCTGGTCCCGCAAGCCGCACGCGTCTTTGGCGGCTTGCCGTACGACCGATACCTGTTCCTCCTCCTGCAAACGGACCAGGGAGGCGGCGGTCTGGAGCATCGCAACTCTGCCGTCATGATGCTGCCCCGCTTCCTGCCGGCGGGCGAGCGCCGCCGGCGCCTGCTGCAGCTCTTTGCCCATGAGTACTTTCACGCGTGGAACATCAAGCGACTCCACCCGTCGGTGTTGGGTCCCTTTGACTACACCCAAGAGGCGTACACCGAGAATCTGTGGCTCGCGGAGGGAGGGACGGACTACTATGCCGCGCTGCTGCCCGCCCGGGCGGGGCTGACGGGGGCGCCTGAACTGCTGGCGCACCTAGCCCGCCAGCTGCACCAGGATCGGTGGCGGCCCGGCCGCCTGCACCAGTCGCTGGCCGAAGCCTCGCGAGATGCCTGGATCAAGTTTTACCGCGCCGATGCGCATTCGCCCAACGCGACGGTCTCGTACTACGCCCGGGGGGCTCTGGTGAGCTGGCTGTTGGACCTCACCCTGCGCGCCGCCACGGGCGGCCGTGCCACCCTGGACCACCTGCTGCGCGCGCTGTGGCAGCAATACCCGGACGGCTACCCCGACGAGGCGCCCCAAGCGCTGGCGGCTCACCTGGGCGGCCCGGCGCTCACCTCGTTCTTTCGCGACCACGTCTACCGGCCAGGCGATTTGGCCCTGGAGATCCTGGCCACCATCGGCCTCCAGTACGAGGAACCGGCGCCCGGCCCGGATGCCCCGCCGTTCACCGGACTCACCACCGGCGTCCAGGAGGGACGCCTCATGGTCACCCGCGTGGAAGCCTCGAGCCCGGCCGAGCGCGCCGGCTTGGCACCCGGAGACGAGCTGGTGGGATGGGACCAGTTTCGCGTCGACCCAGCCCACTTCGCGGATCAGGTGGCAGCCTGGCAGCCCGGCGACCGTGTCGCCATTCATCTGGCGCGCCGCGGCGTGCTGGCGCAAACCACGCTGGAGCTTTTAGCCCCCCGCCCGGACACGGGCCGGCTCACGCCGGACCCAGCGGCCGCCGACGCGGCGCAGCGGCGGTTCCAGGAGTGGTGCGGCCAGCCTTGGCCCTTTCCGCCGCCCGCCGCGTCCTGACCTAGCGGAGGCTGGCCGCCGCGTGATACACGGCGGTGGCCGCCTCGCCGAAGCCGGTCGCGATCAGCTTCACCTTGCCGCGGTACGTGGCGATGTCACCCGCCGCGTACACGCCGGGCAGGTTGGTTTCGCCCGTGGGCTGGATAGGAACTTCACCGCCCTCCAGGGCAAGTCCCATATGCGCCAGCGGACCCAGGTCACTCACCAAGCCGATGGCGATGATGATGTCATCGGTCGGAACCCAATGGTCCTCCCCGGTCTCCACGTCGCGGAGGTGGGCGGCGGCCACTCGGTCGTCCTCCATCCGCACGCCCACCACTTCCTGGCGCCAATACAGATCAAACGCCCCGGGACGCAGGATCTGGCGGGCAGAGTCGCGATGGCACTGGAGATCGCCGCGCCGATGCACCACGCTCACGCGCTCCGCCCGATCTCGAAGATTTAGGGCCCAATCCGCCGCGGAGTTGCCGCCGCCCACCACTAGGACCCGCCGGCCCTCAAAATTTTTCAGAGGTCCCACGACATAGTGCACGCCGCGTCCCTCCGCAGCATCCAGCGCCGGCACGGGTAGCCGCCGCGGATAAAACTGCCCAATGCCGGCCGTCACGAGGACGCGCCGGGTCGCGTAGCGGCCGCGCGGCGTCTCGACCCACCAGCCATCGGCGTCAGGATTCCGCACCAGCCCCGTCATTTCCTCGCCCAGCCGATAGTCGTGCCCGAAGCAGCCGGCCTGGCGGCTCAGTCGCTCCACCAGCTGCGCGGCCGTCACACTGGGGAAGCCCGCCACGTCGTAAATTTGCTTCTCGGGGTACAGGGCCGCCAGCTGGCCCCCCACCACCGTGAGCCGGTCAAAGATGCGGGCTGTCAGCCCATGGAGCCCCGCCGAATACATGCCGTAAAGGCCCACCGGGCCCGCTCCCACCATGGTGATATCCACTGGATCGCCGATTGCGCCTGCCATCTGCGTATGCAACGCCTACATCCCTCGTCCCTTAGGGCCCTTCCCCCATTGCTCTGGCCCGCCCGCCAGCGCCATTACGCCCCAGTCTACCGGGCTCCGGCGCCAGGGTCAAAGTGGGTCGGCGCATGCGTCTGCGCCGCCGGCCCGGCCCCCCCGGCGCGGGGCCAGCGCCCTCGGGCTTCCAGACTTAGGCGGTTCATTCTCATCGACGCGTCTGTTAAGCTCCCGCCCAGGGAGCGAGCCTTGACCGACCCAGCGAGGCTCGGAGAGGAGGAGCGGCATGAGCACAGACGGCACGAATAGCACGAATACGACGCTGGTGCTGCCAGGCCGCGACGCGGCGTGGGCGCTGTTGACTCGGTACACCCAAAGTCCGGCACTGCGCGCCCACGGACTGGCCGTAGAGGCCGTGATGCGCCAGCTGGCGGAGCGGCAGGGAGAAGATCCCGATTTGTACGGGCTGGTGGGCCTGCTGCATGACTTTGACTATGAGCGCTATCCCGAGGTGGGGGCCCACACCATCGAAGGGGGACGCATTTTAGCCGCCGCGGGCTTCCCCCCCGTGATCATCGAGGCGATTCAGTCCCACGTGACGGAGAACGGCATCTTCCGCGATACCCTGCTGAAGAAGTCCATTTACGCGGCCGACGAGCTGACCGGACTCGTGGTGGCGGTGGCCCTCGTGAAGGGGCGGGATCTGACTCAGGTAACGACGGGCTCGGTCATGAAGAAGGTGAAGGACAAAAGCTTTGCCCGCGGCGTGAGCCGCGAGGACGTGTACGCGGGGGCGCATGGCTTGGCGATGGAAGTGCCGGAGCTGGTGGACGTGATTTTGGGGGCCCTCCGACCCATCGCGGACCGCTTGGGCTTGGCGCCCCCGACCGCCAGCCCTTAGAGCGGGCGCCGGTGGGCGAACCCCTCGCCGCGCCGGTGATAGTAGGCCACCCGCGGCTCTCCGAGCCGCCAGCACAGGTAGGCAGGCTCGCCCTCCACCTGCGCGGGGAAGTCCACGAGCCCCAGGTCGACGTCCGTCAGTCGGCAGCCGAGCCCGTGCAGTTCGGCCAAGACCGCCTTGGCTTCGTCCACGCGAGCCTTGAAGTCCCGCCGCGCGAGCTGAAAGTCGGCGGCCATGACGAGCCGTCCATCCGGGCCCACGCCCACCGCGCGGATGGACCCCATCTCCTCATAGCGGCGCCGGGCTTCAGCCTGCAGATGCTGCAGATGGGTCAGGAGGATCGTGAGGCGCGGCAGCAGCGCGTCAGCCTGCGCGGGCGTGAAGGGCGCCGGCTCGGAAAGCTCCTGGCCGCCCATTTCAAAACACCGCCAGCACGTCGCCGCCCCCCTGCTGGTGGTTCACCACCCGGGCAAGCGTGAACAGCAGGTCCGACAGGCGGTTCAGATAGCGCACGTGCACCGCGGGACCCGGCTCCAGGCGATACAGCGCCACCACGCGGCGCTCTGCCCGCCGCACCACGGTCCGCGCCACGTGGAGCGAAGCCGCGGCGGGCGCCCCGGCGGGCAGCACAAACTGCTTTAAGGCCGGCAGCTCCGCGTCATAGGCATCGATGGCCGCCTCCAGCGCCGCGACGTCGCCGTCGTCGACATGATGTTGGCGGCGAGGATTTTCCGTGGCCAAATCCGATCCCAGGCTAAAGAGCCGGTGCTGCACGGTCTCCAGGAGGGCGTCGACCGGTCCGCCGCCCAGCTGGGACCGCACCACTCCCAGCACCGCGTTCGCTTCATCCACGGTGCCATACGCCTCGACCCGCACGCTGTCTTTGGCAATGCGCTTCTCACCGGCCACGCCCCAGAGGCTCGTGTCTCCCTGGTCGCCGGTGCGCGTGTAAATTTTCATCGAGCGCCCTCCCTGCTGTCTCTTGGGCACAGCGGCTGACCTCAGTGTATCTCTTTCGTCCGCCCCCGGCTTCGCCCCTTGGCCCAGCGTCCCGGACGGTGTACAACAGCATCATGATGCGCGTGGGCACGTGTGCCTTCACCGACCACCAGGGGCTGTATCCCGCCGGCGTGAAGCCCGCCGAGCGTCTTCGCTATTACGCACGCCAGTTCAACCTGGTGGAAGTGGACGCGCCTTTTTACGGTTCGCTGGCTCCCTCGGTGGCGGCCCGCTGGCTGGCCGCCGTGCCGGAGGACTTCCGGTTCGACTTGAAGGCCCCGGGCAGCACCACCGGCCATCGCGCGGCCAACCCGGCGGAAGAATCGCAGTTCATCGCCCTAGCCGAGCGGCTCCGCAGCGCGGAGCGGCTGGGGGCCGTCCTCCTGCAGTGGCCCCCGTGGCACCGCCGCACCGCGGCCAACGAGTCCAAGACCGCGGAAGCCATCGCCCGCCTGGCACCGCTCCTCACCGCCGTGGAATTCCGCCACGTGAGCTGGTACGAGGACGGGGAGGCCCTGACCGCGTGGCTGACGTCGCTTGGGGCCGCCGAAGTGGTGGTGGACGCGCCCAAGGGGCCGGACACCGCCCCACCCTGGCAGCCGGCCGTCTCCCTGCCTCACCTCGCGTATGTGCGGTTTCATGGCCGCAATGCCGCGACGTGGTCTGCCCCGGGGCTGGCCAGCAGTCAGGAGCGCTTTCGCTACTGGTACGCGCCCGCCGAGCTGGCGGCCAGAGTGCCCGATCTGAAGCGCCTCGCGCAGCAGGCGGCGGAGGTGCACGTGCTCATGAACAACAACTACGGCAGCTACGCCGTCGATGGCGCACGCTGGTTTCGAGACCACCTCGCGCCGCGGCCCGGCACCCAGACTCGCTTCGACTGGTAGGTGGCTCCCTACCAGTAGCGCTCTTCCCGCCAAGGGTCCCCGCGCATATGGTAACCGCGATCTTCCCAGAATCCGGGGCGATCCGCCGTGATGAGCTCGAGACCCGACACCCACTTGGCGCTCTTCCAAAAATACCGATGCGGCACCACCAGCCGCATGGGTCCGCCATGCACCGGCTCCAGGGGCTGCCCGCCAAAGCGGTGCGCGAAAAGGCTGGTCGGCGCCAAAAAGTCCTCGACGGCCAGATTCGTCGTGAAGTCGGGGTGCGCGTGCACCATCACGTGGGTCACTCCGTCGAGGGGATGGATGCGCTCCCAGAGCGCGCGCGTGGGGATGCCTTCCCACTCGGTGTCCAGCTTGCTCCAGCCGGTCACACAGTGAATGTCGGTCTTGAGGGTCTGTCGGGGCAGCGCCAGCATCTCCTCCCAGGTGAGTTCCAGGGGAGCCGCCACCTGCCCAAACACACGAAAGCGCCATGTCTCGCGCGGCACCTCCGGCATGGAGCCCGCGTGCAGCACCGGAAACAATTTGGTCACGGTTTGCCCCGGCGGAATGCGCTCGGCCTGGGCGCGGGGATGGGCGTGGGGCGCGGTCAACGGGGCCACCTCCTCGGGCAAGCTCCGTCTATTGTACCGGAATCGGCCCGGTGTGGAGCGCCAGCACAACCAGCACGGCCGCGCTGCCCGCCACGAGGGCGGCACCCGCGAGCCGGCGCGCCCCATCGGCCTCGTGGAGCCACAGCACGCCCCAGGCGCCCGTCAGCACCCCCGCCGCGCCCGACAGCGCCTCGATCAGGTACGGGGGCCAATAAGTCAGCAGCGCGACCAGCGTCACGTAGGCGGCCCCGTTGGCGAGCCCTGCCACGGCGGACCACCCCGGCCGCTCGGCCAGGCGCCGGGCCACGAGCCGCCCCCCACGGCCCACCCACACCATGCCCACCAGCAGCAGGGCCACCACCGTGTACACGCTGGCCGCATAGGCGAGCACCGAGCCCGCGGCGGCGGCCGCGTCCAGCTGGCGGCCGACCGCGAGAGCGACATCGCTCGCCAGCATCAGGCCGATGGGGCCCAGGTGCCGGCGGCCGACGCGACCTGCCGACAGGAGGGCACCCAGCACCATGCCGGCAACCGCCCCCAGGGCGGCCACGCCGCCACCTGGGTGCCCCAGCCACAGCAGGAGCGCGGTGGCGGCTGGCCACGGAGCCACGACCGACAGCGGGCCCAGCGCCAGCGCCCACGCATACAGCACAAAGCTGACCGCGTACACCAGGCCGGGCAACAGGGCCGCTCCTCGCCAGGCGGGCGGCCCCATCGCCAGGGAGGCGCCCCACAGCGCCAGCGCGCCCCCGCCATAGGCCACCAGGGCTCCGGCCGGCGGATAGGCGGGGGTCCCCACCCGGTTGAGGCTGACACGTTCGCCGGTCAGGGCGGTGAGACGCAGGGCCATCACGATCCAGACAACCACACTGGCGCCGACGGCGGATCACCTCCGCGCCCGGGCGCACCTCATCCGCAGTGGGCGGCTTTTGGAGCCCCGCCGGCGAGGGTCGCCGCCGGAGCCTGCGATCCGGGCCCGGTGATCACGATACGCGGGCTGGGGCGATACATGTCTATGCCCACATCCCGCGTCACCGGCCCGTGGGGCGTCTGCTCGACAAGCCATGTCCGCGCTTTGACCCCCGGCTGGCCGGGGGCCAGGACGCGGGTGGCTCCGCGCGGCAGCTGTCGGTCCATCCGCACAATGGTGCGAAACGGGTAGGTAGCCAGCACCCGATGGTGCACGGTGATGTGCGGCCCGGGCACGGTGCCCCAGAGGCTCAGGTGGTATCGGCGCGCCGACGCGCTGGCCACAATCACGACGGGGCCACGCGTGTTGTTCTGGAACCGAAAATTCAGGAAGTCCCCCGCCACGGTGGCATCTTCCCCCGGCGGCAGGTATGGCACGGTCAGCCCATGTGGGTGGCGCTCCAGCACCTTCATGCCGGTGCGCAGCACCGCGGCGTACAAGGTCGAGGCGCCCTGGCACACACCGCCGCCCACCGACGGCACAATGCGGTCGCCCACAAAGGCCCGCCCCCACCCGTACCCGTTTTCGGCCGTGTAGGGCCCGACGCGCGCATAATACGAAAACACCTGGCCGGGCCGAAGCTCCAACCCATTCAAGCGGCTGGCCGTCAGCTCGATATTGACCGCCTGTGTCGCAGACGCGTGACGGTAGCTGGTGGTGACCGCCGCCCATTCAAATGGGGTCGACACCACCCCGGTCGCGGTCAGGGCCAGAGGCGATCCCGCCGGCGCCGGCGCAGAGGCCACGACGCCGGCGGCCGCCAGGCCTGCCGCCACCGCCAACAATTGCATGGCTGCCTTTCTTACCCCCTAGACTCCCGAGCGCTCCGGTGCGCGCCTCCCCACAGCAAGGGCGGGCCATGCCCGCCCTTGCTGTGGGGGTTAGGACTTCAGCTGCTCCTCCGCGAACTTAACCGCTTCCCGCACCAGGTTGCCGCACTGGCGGGCGGATACGCCACCCCACCCTTCGCGCTGCACCACGTCGGCCACGCCCAAGCGCTTGGACAGCTGCTGCTTGGCGCTGTCGGACAGGATTTTACCCATCTGACCACCTCCCCTCGCTAGCGTGGCCGATGCCACAGCCCGGCATACACCGTGCCATACGCGCGCTGGAGCCACAGCACGCGCGTCACAAACGCGCGCGTCTCGGGATACGGAATGGCGGCAGGCGGCGAGGCACGCGTCAGCAGCCCAGCCTTCAGCCAGTCATCCACGACATGGGGGCCGCCATTGTACGCGGCCAGCGCCAGCGTCTGGTCGCCGCCGTAGCGGCTCAGCAGATACGACAAATACCAGGTCCCCAGCGCGATGTTTGTCGCGGGATCGGTCAAGCCCCCGCCGCGGATGCCTGCACGGCCTCGAATCCAGACGGCCGTGCCGGGCAGCACCTGCATCAAGCCGACGGCGCCGCGCCGGGACACCACGTCCGGGCGGAAGCCACTTTCCGTGCGAATGACGGCCGCGACCAGCCAGGGGCTTACGTGCTCGCGCGCCGCCGACGAAAAAATCAGCGGGGCATGTTGAAGGGGCACCGCCCAGTTGATGCTGGCGACCAGCGCCAGCCACATCACCAAAAGGCCCCACTCCCATCGCCGCCGCGTCACGACGCCCCCCAAGCGGCCACTAGGGCGTCAACCTGCCGCGCCAGATCCTCCTCGGACCCCGTGTTGTCCAGCACGCGATCCGCATAGGCCACTTTCGCCGCCAGCGGCCACTGCGCCGCCACCCGGCGGCGCGCCTCGCCGGCGCTGGCATGCGCCCGGCGCATCACGCGCTCCACCTGCTGCTCCACGGCCGCGTACACCACCCACACCTGATCCACTTCGCGGTACAAGCCCCCCTCGATCAAAAGCGGCACATCCCACACTACGCGCGGCACCCCGGCGGCCGCGGCGGCCGCCGTCCGCTCGCGCAGCGCCGCGCGCACCGCCGGGTGCACCAAGGCGTTCAAGCGGCCGAGGGCCACGGGGTCACCAAACACCGTGCGGCCCAGCCTGGCGCGGTCCAGCGCCCCGCACGCATCCAGGACTGCCCACCCAAACGCCTCCCACACGGCCCGCCAGACCGGCCGGCCGCGCTCCATCAGCTCATGCGCCACCCGATCCGCATCCAGCACGAGGACCCCGTGGGCCTCCAGCCGCCGGCTGACCGTGCTTTTCCCTGACCCGATGCCCCCGGTGAGGCCAATGATCGTCACGGCGCAGTCGCCCAATTGAGCGCCCCATCCGAAAACGCCTGGACGCCGTGCAGGCCCGGGGCCACCAGCCAAAAGGCACCGGTGGGAGCCAGGGGCACGGCGGCCACCGCCCCGTGCGCGGGCGCGGCCCAGGGGTCATTCGGGAACACCGGGGCCAGGACCGCGGCGACGGTGCCCGCCGACCACGCGCGCCGCAGAGCGGCGGCCCCGAGGTCCTGCACGGCGAAGCGATGGGGCGCGAGGGCGGCCAGCGCCCGCCCCAAGGCGACCGCGGCCGGGCTGGCCCCGTCGATAGCTAAGGGTATCGGCGCGCCACCCGAGGAGCCGGCCGCCGCGGGGGGCGCGAGCGACGCCAGATGCTGTGAAGACGGCGCTACGCGCGGCCCCAGCGCCCGGTGGACCCACCGGGCCAAGCCCACCCGGGCCAGTGCGGCCGCGGCACCGCTCCCTCTCCACGGGCCCGACACCGATTGGTTCACCATGAGCGTCAGCGCCCCGCCGGTGCGCAGGTACTGCAGATCGGGCCGCGCCGCCGCGGGCAGCGCACCCAGTTGGGCGAGCGACACCGGCAGCGCCGCCGCGGCGCCATCGCGAAAGGCATGCCACGCTTCAGCGAAGGTGGGGTATCGCGTAATGGTGACCACGGGCCCACGGGCTCGGGCGAAATCCATGAGCGCATTGGGCTCAAATTGCTGCAGCTGGTATCCGCTGCTGCCCACCAGATTGCTGGTTTGCCAGTACGGGCCGCCCTGGGCCATGTCCATCGTGGGTACAATGCCCAGCACGGGATTGGACAGCGAGGCCACGAACGTGCTGCTGGGCGCCTTCAGATGGAACACCAGCCGGTGAGCGCCTGCCGTCTGAATGCCCGACACGCGCGGCGCGTGGCCGCTCTCCGCCCGACCCACCCCCACGACGTCCGCCAACAAGCGCCGAGTCGTGGCCGTCGATCCAGCCGGGGTCGCCAGCCGCGACAGCGCCGCCGCCACCATGGCGGACGTCACCGGCTGCCCATTGGTCAGCCGCGCATCGGACAGCACCACCGTGACGGTCGTGCCGGACACGAGGGCGCTCTCGCCCAAGTCAGGCCGCACCGTGCCGTGGGGGCCTAGGCGAAACAGCGTTTGAAACACGTTGTCCGCCACCATCCGCCCCGCGAGCGTGGTGGCGCTGGCCGGCGCCACCGTGTTGGGGTTGTCAAACACCGCGATGGGCACCTGCTGGCTTGTGGCGTGGATGGGAAGGGACGGCGGCGCCGCGGCATGCACCAGCAAGGCCGGTGCCAGCCCCAAGACCACCAAGAGCCACGGCCACGCCCGCGCCATCAGGCGTGCTTGCCCGGCAGCCGCGCCAACTCATCGGCCGTCAAATCGCGCTCCGCGATAATGTCCAGCCGAAAGCGCCCATCCAGCGGCCGCACCTGCACCTCACCGCGGATGCCAAACTGATGCCACAGCAAGTCCATGACCTGCTGGCGCTCGGATTCCTGGTCCACCGTGATCGATACGCGCTGCATGCCGTCCCCCCTCACTTCAACCGCGTCTGCCGCTCACTTCGGTGTCGGACCCGCCGTGCGCCCCCGCTGGCTGGCAGCGTGCGCACAGATGGGTGCCCCGGGCCGCCACCACCACCCGCACGATGGGAGCCCCGCAGCGGCGGCAGGGCTGCCCCGCCCGCCCATAGACTCCAAGGTGTGCCGCGTGCTCCCCCCGTTGCCCATGGGCATCGCGGTAGTCCATAAACGTGGTGCCGCGGTCAGCCAGCGCGTCGCGCAGCACCCGGCGAATCGCGCGGTGCAGCGCCCCGACCTCTCGGGCTCCCAGCGATCCCGCCGGTCGGGCCGGATGCAGCCGCGCGCGAAACAGCGCCTCATCGACGTAAATGTTGCCCAGGCCCGCCACGCGCCGCTGGTCCAGCAGCACGGCCTTGATGGGCGCCCGCCGACCTGCCAAGATTCTCCCCAGGCTCTCGGCCGTGAATCGCGGAGACAGCGGCTCCGGGCCCATGCCTCCGGGTCCTGCGGCCGGCGCCGCGAGCCAAGCGACCCGGCCAAAGCGCCGCGGATCCACGAGGCGCACGACGGCGCCCGATGACAGCGCCACCACCAAGTGGGTGTGGCGCGGCCACGCCTCATCGGAGCGGGGCCCCACGGTCAGCCGGCCGCTCATGCCCAAGTGGAGCAGCAAACCCTCGCCCGACGTGAAGCGCCACACCAAAAACTTTCCTCGCCGCGCCACCGCCGCCCCCTGCCGCCCCACCATCCGGGCCGCCAGCTCGGCCCCCTCCACGTCTCCACGCACAATGCGGGCATCCAGCCACTCCACCGCCGTGATGGCGCGGCCCACCACGGCGTGCGCCAAGTCCCGCCGAATGGTTTCCACCTCAGGCAGTTCCGGCACCGCGCCCCGTCCCCTCTCGGCTGGCCACCGGCACCAGATGTCCCCAGTCAGGCCCCTGCTTGAAGTCCACCACCAGCGGAACCGTCAGCGGCAGTGCCTCGGTCATGATGGCGCCCGCCACCTCTACCAGCGCCGGCACCTCGTCGGGGACCGCATCCCAGATCAGCTCGTCGTGCACTTGGAGCACCATGGCGCTCGCAAACCCCCGGTCAGCCAGTGCTTTCTCCACACGCACCATCGCGACTTTAATCAGGTCCGCGGCACTGCCCTGGATTACGGTGTTGACAGCCGTTCGCTCAGCGTAGTGCCGCTGCACCGGGTGGCGCGCCGCGATGTCCGGCATGGGCCGACGCCGCCCCAGCAGCGTGGTGACCCTGCCGTCGCGCTTCGCGTCCGCCAGCACCTGCTCAAAAAAGGCGCGGATGCGGGGATAGCGGTCGTAGTAGCGCTGGATGTACTCGGCGGCCGCCGCCCGGGACACCCCCGTCTGGTTGGCCAGCCCAAAGTCCGAAATGCCGTAGATGATCCCAAAGTTAATGGCTTTCGCACGGCTCCGCAGCTCCGTGCTGACCTCCGCCACGCGCACGCCAAACATCTCCGCCGCCGTCCGCCGATGAATGTCCTCCCCGGTCCGAAACGCCTCGAGCAGCACGGGATCTTGGGCAAAGTGCGCCAGCATGCGCAGTTCAATCTGCGAGTAGTCGGCCGCCAGCAGGACACGGCCCGGCGATGGGCCAAACACGGATCGCACGCGCTGGCCCCAGGCACTGCGTACAGGAATGTTTTGCAAATTCGGGTCGCTGGACGACAGGCGGCCCGTGGCCGCCACCGTTTGATTCAGATGCGTGTGAATGCGGCCGTCGGGGCCGATCAAGGGCAACAGCGCCTCGACATAGGTGCTGTTGAGCTTCTCCAGCTGCCGCCAACTCAAGATTTTGGCCACCACCGGGTGCTGCGGCGCGAGCGATTCCAGCGTGTCGGCGTCGGTGGAATACCCGGTCTTGGTCTTGCGTCCCCTGGGGAGCCCCAGGTGCTGAAACAGCACTTCGCCCAGCTGGCGAGAGGAATGGAGATTAAACGCCACCCCGGCCTCGTCATAAATCTCGCGGGCCAACTGCCGCAGCCCGGCGTCCAACTCCACGCCCAAATTGGCCAGTGCCGTGCGGTCCGCCGCCAGGCCGCGGGCCTCCATCGCGGCCAGCACCAGCAACAGCGGCATCTCCACGTCCTCGTAGAGAGAGGTGAGCCCGGCCGCGTCCAGTGCGGCCCCAAGCGCCGGCACGGCCGCCGCGAGCCCCGCCAGGCCGCGGACTGGCCGGCCCAGCAGCCGTCCGAGAACGTCGGGGGTGTAGGCCGAAACCGTCGGATCCAGCAGGTACGCCGCCACTTCCGCGTCCCAGACGCGTGGGCGCACCCCCTCGGGCAGGGTCAGCACCCACGGCTTAATCGCGAATCCCACCAGCCGCTGGCCCTCACCTGGCGTGGGGCAGCCCACGACCGTGCCAACTCCCCCCTCCCACGCCACGTGCCACTGCTCGCCCACGGCCCCACCGGGGTCAGCCTCCAGCGCCACGACCGCCGCGTCGGGCCAGGAAACGTGGCGCGTGAAGTCCTCGGCGGCAGCCGAAGCCGGCTCGGCCGGCGGGGCCGACTCCGCCTCGGCCCCCAGCAGGCGCCGCTTCAACGTGGTGAAGCGCATCTCGTCCAGGAACGCCAGCAGCTCGGGCGTGGGCCGCACGCGATACGGCTCAGCCCCCGGGGCGGGCACGGCCAGCGGCAAATCTTGGCGGATGGTGGCCAGTGCCCGGCTGTCGTAGCCGGCCCGCTCCTGGCCCACCAGCGCCTTCCGCACGCGAGATTCGGGAATCTCGCCCGCGGCCGCGGCGCGAAAGACGTCTTCCAAGTGCTCGTAGCGGGAAAGCAGCAGGACCGCGGACTTCTCCCCGATGCCGGCAACCCCCTTGATATTGTCAGAACTGTCCCCCATGAGGCCCTTCAAGTCGGGCACCTGGTTGGGGCGCACGGACAGCTTGGCCTGGACGCCCGCCTCGTCGAGCCAGGTAAGCGTGCCGGCGTCGCGTCCGGGGTACAGGACCGTGACGCCGGGCCGCACCAGCTGCAGCAGGTCGCGGTCGCCCGACAGGATGAGCACTCGGCAGTCCTCGGCCGCGGGGTCAACGCCGCCCGCCAGCGTCCCGATGATGTCATCGGCTTCAAAGCCCGGCGCCGCCATTTGATGCACCTGGAGGACGTCCAGCAGGCGGAAGGCCAGCGGGACCTGCACGTGAAAGTCGTCGGGCGCTGCCTCCCGGCCCGCCTTGTAGTCTTGATACTGCTCATGCCGAAACGTGTCGCCGGGACTGTCCCAGGCCACCACGACGACGTCGGGCTCGGTCTCCTGCGCCGCCTTCAGCAGCATCGTGGCAAAGCCATACACCGCAAACGTGGGTGTGCCATCGGGGGTGGACATTTTAGTGTTGGCAAGCGCATGATACGCGCGAAACAACAGATTCATGCCGTCGACCAGCAGTACGGTGCGCATGGAGCCTCCTGACCGGGCGGTGTACGTTGAGCGAGACCGCCAAAGGGACCCGCCTGACATGCATTCATGGTATCAAACCGGGACCGGAACTCAAAACCCTCCCACTCGGCGAAGAGCCCAAGGAGAGCCGAAGGAGAGCCGAAGGAGGCGGAAATTCATGGCGGATAAGCCACGGACCTGGGTGCTGTTGGCGGGGGCCGCCTCGGGGCCGGACGTTTGGAGCCGCCAGCACCGCACGCTGCCCCATGCCACGGCATTCACCTACCCGGAGGCCCGCGGGGCCCATCTGCTGCAGGACTACGCCGCCGCGGTGCTGAACCAACTGCCCCCTCCGTACGTCCTGGTGGGCCACTCACTCGGGGGGGCCGTCGCGCAGTCGCTTGCCCTGACCCATCCGGAGCATGTCGTCGGTATGGCACTCATCGGCACCGGGCCCCACCTCCCCGTCAATCCGGCGCTGCTCGAAGGACTCGACAGCTCGCCCGAGGCGATGCTGGCCCGCATCGCGGGATGGTCGCTGGCGCGAGGCGCCGACCCGCGACTGCGGGACGAGTGCGTGCGCCGCATGGCGGCGTGGCCGCCGGCCCTGGCGGCGGCGCAGTTTCGCGCCTGCGCCGACTTTGACCTGCGCGGTCAGACTCCTCCTTCGCCCGTGCCGGTGCGGGCGCTCGTGGGCGCCGAAGACCGCATGACCCCACCCCCGTTGGTGGAAAGCTTACGGGAGGTATGGCCGAGCACGACCATCCAGGTCGTGCCCAACGCCGGCCATCTGGTCATGTTGGAGCAGCCCGACGCCGTCAATGCTTGGCTTGCGGAGCGCGTCGCGGAATGGGGGTAGCCCATGCACCCAAGGTCTCCCGTGCGGCCCGGCGGCGACTCTCCCGCCGCTTGGCTGTCTGGCCTCCTCTGGGCGCTGGACTTCAGCACAATGACCGCCTGGATCGTTGGCGCCGCGCTTGCCGCCGTCGGCGCGCCCTCCGAGGCCCTGGCAGCCGACTTGCTGGCGTGGGCCCTCATGACATTGGGCAGCCCCCGCCGGGTGTGGCCGCGGCCCGTGCGCGCCGCCATGGTGTGGCTGATCCTTGTGCTGGCCCTCGTGAGCGGGGCAAGCTGGCTGATTGACCTGCTGCGACGGCCGTGACCCACGCATGCCGCGGCCGGCACCGCAGTCAGCGGGGGGGTGACTGGCCCATCGTGTCCTCCCCACGGTGCACACGGCCGTGTGCCAGGGGCTCGGTGCCTTGGCCATGCACGTAGCGCTTGCCGCGCGACCATGAGGCGGCGGCGGCGACGAGGCACGCCACGATGGCAAAGGTGAGCGCCTCGTGGAGTCCAGCATGAAACGGCTGGGAAATGAGTGCCGCAAAGTAGTGCCGCCCCGTGAGCGCGGCCACATTGGCGTGCGAAAGGTGCGACAGCACGCGGCCGCCCACCAGCTGGCGAATCGGGTTGTATCCGAGGAACGCTGAGAAGAGAATCGACACCGGCGGCAGATGCCCAATCTGCTGAGCGACCCGGACGGGAACGCCGTGCGCAATGAGTCCCGTGGCCATGGTGCGGGGCAGCGCCGCCGCGAGGCCGGCAATCATCAGGCTGAAGAAAATGCCCAGCGACAGCACCTGGGCGGAATTTTGGAACGTGGTGTTCATGCCGCCGCCCGCCCCCCGATGCTCCGGCGGCAGGCTGTTCATGACGCTGGCCCGGTTGGGCGACGCGAAGGCCCCCATGGCCAAGCCGTTCAGCAGCAGGGCCGCGGCAAAGTCCACATACTGAAAGTCGACCGGCAGCGCGTTGATAAGCACAAACGCCAGCGACGCCCCCACCATGCCCCCCGTGGCAAAGTATCGGGCATCGTATCGGTCCGACAGGTACCCGGACAACGGCCCCGCCAAGATAAACCCCAGCGAGAGCGGCAACATGTAGATGCCCGCCCACAGCGGCGTCTCCGTGAAGCTGAAGCCGTGCAGCGGAAGCCAAATCCCCTGAAGCCAAATCACCATCATGAACATGAGGCCCCCGCGTGCCACGGCCGATAGGAAGCTAGAGCAAATGCCGAACGTATACGCGCGAATCCTGAAGAGGGCCAGGCGAAACATGGGATGGGCCGCCCGCATCTGCCACACGGCGAAGGCCGCCAGAAAGGCGGCGCCGCTGCCCAGTTCCAGGTCCACCACCGGGTTCGCCCACCCCATCGCCGAGTGGCCATACGGCTGGATGCCGTTGGTAATGCCAATCATGATGAGCGTGAGCCCCACCGCAAACGCGCCATTGCCCCACCAGTCCACGGGAGCGGTTGTCTTGACGCCCAGCTCGCGGAGCTTCTTGTAAGCCCATATGGTGCCAAAGAGGCCAAACGGCACGGACACCAAGAACACCAGGCGCCAGTCGATGGGCGCCAGGATGCCACCCATGACCAATCCCAGGAAGCTGCCCGTGATGCCGGCAATGTTGTTGATGCCCAGCGCTAGGCCGCGCTGGTTGGCGGGAAACGCGTCCGTCAGGATGGCGGCGGAGTTGGCCATGAGAAACGCGCCGCCAATGCCCTGGACGATGCGAAACCCAATCAGCCAGTCGGCACCGGCCGCTCCCGTCATCCAGTCAATAGTCAGCAGCAGAGACGCGGTCGTGTAAATGACGAAGCCCAGGTTGTACATCTTCACGCGGCCAAACATATCTCCCAGCCGCCCGAGACTCACCACCAGCACGCTGCTGACCACGAGGTATCCGAGAATCATCCACAACAGGTAGAAGCTGTTGGACGGAACCAGCGGATTCAGCTTGATGCCGCGAAAGATGTCCGGCATGGCAATCAGCATGATGGACGAGTCAATGGTCGCCAGCAGGACGGCCACCGTTGTGTTGGAGAGCGCGATCCACTTGTAGCGATCGTCGCCGGCAGGAGTCGCCCGCGCCGCCCGCTCCGCGTCTGCGGCCAACTATGTTCCCCCCCAGGGCCCCGAGCTTCTCCCTGACCGTGAGCCGCAGGCACGGCGGCTCCATCTTTGGCGACTGTCTCTGGCGGCTGTCTCTGCCTTGGCGACGCTCTGGAGGGTGGAGGCCGGCGGCCAAACACTTCCGGGTCGTCGCGTCCCCCCACCACCAGCAGCCGCCGGGCTCTCGGCGCTGGCATTATACACCCGTGCCGGGCGGTGCGGGGGGTAGCCGCGCTAGGCCCCGCCGGGGATCCCCGGCCACGCGGGCAGCCCCTGGCGCCTCCGGTTCTGCCGGAGGCCCCAAGGCTCCAACCGGTCCCCCGCCACCACCGGCCCCATCCAACCCGCGGCTCCGATGGTACACTGCAGCCAAGGAGGTGGCGCCATGGCCCAGGCGCCTCGGCCCACAGCGGCGCCGCGCCCTGCGAGACCCTGGCACGGCCAGGTCGACAGGCCGTGGCTGGCCCAAATGGCCGCGACGCCCGACGACGTGCCGCCGGGGCGCTGGGACGCCTTGGCCAAGGAACTTGCCCAGATGCTTCCGCCGGGTCAAGTCTTGGGCGACCAGGTGAGCCGGCTCGCGTACAGCTACGACGCCACCGGCGAGCGCCGGCCCCCGCACTTGGTGGTGGTGCCCACCCGCGCCGCCGACGTCGGCGCGGTGCTGGCGGCCGCCGCGCGGGCACGCGTCCCGGTGATGGCCCGCGGCGCCGGCACCAATCTTTCGGGCGGCACGCTGCCCCTCTTTGGCGGCGTCGTCCTGGCGCTGCAGCGCCTCACAGAGTGCCTGGAGATAGACGGGGAGCACCTGCAGGCTCGCGTCGGCGTGGGCTGGGTCAATGCGGCCCTCCAGGGGGAGCTGGCCCTGCGCCGCCTCTTCTACCCCCCCGATCCCTCAAGCCACCGCATCTCGACCATTGGAGGCAACGTCCAAGAAAACTCCGGGGGGCCGCATGCGTTGCGCTATGGGGTCACGGAAAGCCACGTGCTGGCTGTCCGGGGCTTTTTGGCCGATGGCAGCCCCGTGCAGCTCACCCGGCCCCGAGTTCCCGGCGACTGGGACCTATTGGGCGCCGTCATCGGATCGGAGGGCACCCTCCTGGTGGCCACCGAGGCCACCCTGAACGTACGCCCCACCCCCGCCGGCACCACCACGGCGCTCTTGGCATTTCGCAGCGTAGCGGCCGCCTGCCAGGCGGTGGCCCGGGTCGTCGCGGCCCGGCTGGACCCTGCGGCGCTGGAGTTGCTGGACCGTCCCAGCATAGAGCTGGTGGAGCGCTTTGCCGCCGCGGGCTATCCCACCGAGGCCGGCGCCGTGCTGCTCATCGACCTCGACGGGTCGGCCTCCGACCGGGCCGCCGCGCTGCAGGCACTGGACACCGCCACACGCGGCGACGCCCGCCTCACCTTCCAAACGGCCGACAGCCCCGCCGCGGCCGAGCGGCTGTGGCTGGGCCGGCGCTCGGCGTACGGCGCGCTGGCTCAGGTGAGCGCGCGCGTCTTTGTGCAGGACGTCACGGTGCCCCGCCCCCAGCTCGCTGCCATGATGGAGGACGTGCTGGCCATTGCGCAGCGCTGGCATCTCACGGTGCTGACCGTGGCCCACGCCGGCGACGGCAACCTGCATCCGACGATGGCCTACGATCCGTCCGATCCGGACGAGATGGCCCGCCTAGCCCGAGCCGATGCCGAGATACTGGCCGCCGCCGCCCATCGCGACGGGTCCATCACCGGAGAGCATGGGGTCGGCATCGACAAGCTGGAGCACCTGCCCCTCATGTATGGGCGCAGTGAACTGGAGGCCATGCTGGAAGTCAAGCGAGCATTCGATCCCCAACTGGCGCTCAACCCCGGCAAGGCCATTTGGACAGCTCCCGCGCTCGGCGCGGTGCCCGAGCGCCCCCCGGGACTAGGCCCCGAGCAGGCGTGGCGCGACGAGGCGCGCGACGTGCTGCGGCAGGCGCGCGACGCGGGCACCCGCGTCCAGATTGTGGGGAAGGCCACCCGCGCGGCGTGGGATGGGGCGAGTCTCCTCCTGTCCACGGCCAACTGGACAGGGATCCCCGCGCTCGACGTGGACAATCTTACGGCCACCGTGGCGAGCGGGCTGACATTCCGCGAACTGGACAGCCTCGTGGCGCCCCACGGCTTGGAGTGGGCGGTCGATCCCCTGACCCCTGACGAAACGGTGGGCGGCCTGGTCGCCGGAGCGCTACCTGCGTGGCGCGAGGCCGGCCCGGGTCCCGTGCGCCAGCAGGTCCTCGGGGTGGAGGCGATCGACGGCGCGGGCCGGACCTTGCGATTCGGGCGCCCCGTGCTCAAAAACGTCGCGGGGTATGACCTGACCAAACTTTTCGTGGGAAGCTTCGGGCGCCTGGGGGTGCTGACAGCCGTCACGGTGCGCCTGCGGCCCCGTCAGCCCCTGGTGTGGCGGGGCTTAGCGGTGGACCCTCCGGGGCTGGCCGCGGCGGCGTGGGCCAGCCTCGCCCGGCCCGAGCGACCCGAGGCCGTCGTGGCGCGGCCCGGCCGCCTGCTGACCGCCTGGGCCGCGGACCCGGGGGCGCGATGGGGGCCGACCATTGACGACCCCCGCGGCGTCCTGGGATCGCTGCTGGCGGACCGCCTGCGGCACGGGGGCCGCTTCCACCCCCTGGGCCGTGCGGACGCCCCGCCGGGACCGGAGGGGTGGGATCTTTGGTGGCCCCTCGCTGGGGTGTGGCTCGAACCTGGGAGCGGCGGGAGCCCGGCGGACGGCCCGAGCGACCCGGTGGCCGAGCGGCTGGCCCAACGCATCCGCGGCGTCTTTGATCCGGACCATCTGTGGCGAGGAGGGCTGCCATGACTGGGGACGCCCCGCTGGCCCTGCCTGCCGCCGCCGTGCGGCAGCTGGACCACTGCAACAAGTGCGGGTTTTGCCTGCCCGCCTGCCCCACGTACATCGAGACCGGCCTCGAGGTGCACTCCCCGCGCGGACGCCTCTCCCTGATGGAGGCCGCGTGGCGTGGAGAGCTGTCGGTCGGCCAGGAACTGGCGGACGCGCTGTCGCTCTGCATCGGGTGCCGCGCCTGCGAAACCGCGTGCCCGTCCGGCGTGCACTACAGCACCGTGCTGGAAGGCGCGCGCACTGACCTGGTGCAGCGGCGGCGCCGCTGGGTCATGCCCGCCCGCACGGTGCCCGCCCTGCTGCGGCTGGTGCGCCGCCGGCGCACCTTTCGGACGGCCATCCGCCTGGGCCGGGCGGCGCGCCGGCTCCCCCTCCCCCCATCGCTGGCCCGGCTCACCGCGATGATCCCCGCGGGCGGGGACTCCCCGAGGGCCGTGGCCCGGCCGCGCCCCACTGTGCCGGGGCCCCCGGTGCACTTTGTGGAAACATGCGTCATGTCGGCGCTCTTTCCCACGGCCAACCGCGATGCCATGACGCTGTTGTCGGCAGCCGGCGCCCACCTCGTCTCGATTCCTGGCCCCGAAGGATGCTGCGGCGCCTTGGAGGCTCACGTGGGCCACCGGGAGATGGCGCGTCAACTGGCGCGGGCGCAGGTGGCCCGGTGGGAGCGGCACCTCGCGCCCGACACCTGGCTGGTGGCTCACGCCGGGGGCTGCGGCGCCATGATGGCCGAGTACGGCCGGCTGCTGGCCGATGACGACCGCTGGCGCGAGCCGGCGCGGCACTGGGCGTCCCAGGTGCGCGACTTTGCGGCGGCCCTAGCCGCTCTGCCCACCCCGCTCACGTTCCGAGGCACCGGCATGCGGGTGGGCCTGCAAAACTCCTGCCACCTCGTCAATGGCCTGCATCAGGGGGAAGCGCCCGTGCGGCTCTTGGCCGACATGCCGGGCGACCGGCTGATGCCGCTGGCGGGACAGGACCGGTGCTGTGGGGCGGGGGGAGTGTACAGCGTGAACCAGCCGAGCATGGCCCAGCAAATTTTGGCCCGGCATCTGGCGGAAGGGGACGAAGCCGCCGTGGACATTTGGATTGTCAACAACCCGGGCTGTGCCCTGCACCTCGAACAGGGCATCCAGGCGCGGGGTGGCCGCGCGCGGGTGCAGCACCTCGCCACCTATCTGCGTGAGCGGTGGCTGGACCCGGGCGAGCGCGCGGCTTGCGCTCAGGAGGGCTGAGACACATCCGGCGCTTCGGGAGCCGCGGGCTCGGCGCCCGCCACAAACACCCGGTGGATCCCGCGGAACCACACGGTGACGGGCGACGGCCCCCCCGGATTCCGGTAAATTTCGCCCGTCGGCTCGTAGCCTTCCGGGGGTTCAGCACGCACGTGAAGATAGCGTGTGGCCCAACCGACGGTGCTCCCGAGAAACACCAGCCCCGCCCCAATCAGGTACCAGCCGATGCTGGGCACGTGGCCCAGCAGGAATCCCAGCCCGCCGGCCACACTGACCCCGCCCAGGACCTGCACCAGGGTTTTCCCGGAATGGGTCACGGTCGATGTGTCCTCAGGCTCCACCGCCCCTGGCGGGACCAGCCGGCGGGCAGACCGGCGCCACGTGCGCCGCATCATGTAAATCGTGAACACCAAGATGGGCGGCGTAAACAGCTGCATGAGCGTCGTGAACCCGATGCCCCAGTGCGGGTTGATGTAGTGCACGAGGTAAAGGGGGTTGTCGCGCGTCGTTTCTCCCACGAGCCCGCGCAGCAGCGCGTAGTAAACCATAGCGGACCAGAACTGGTATCCCGGCGGCACCGATACTCGGCGCTCAATCCAAAAGTACCGCAGCAGCAGAAACAACCCGATGAAAGACCCCCACAGCTGCTCGGGCCATCGGCCGAAGCCCAGCTGGGTCATGCGCCCCAGCACTTCATGATTGAAGATATTCCCAATGCGCACCATGAATATCGCGATGGCCATCCCCGGAATGAGCCAGTCCGCCAGCTTGTTGAACACCAGTGGGAGGTGGCGGAGCTGGTACCACAGCGCCAGGATGCCCAGGCCCACCGCCCCGTCGTACGCCAGCCCCCCCTGCCAGATGCGCACAATCTGCATGGGGTCCTGCGTGATCCACTGCGGGTCGTTGGCCAGCACAAACAGGATGCGGGCCCCCACCACGGCCGCCACCACGGTCCACAGCGCAATCGTACTGAGCCGGTCGGTGCTGACGCCCAACTCCCCGCCTCGCTCCAGCATGTACCACACGCCACCGACGATGGCTGCCACCATGAAGATGCCGTACCAGTGGACCGCGATGGGGCCCAGCTTGAACGCAACCGAATGCAGTTGGGGCAGGTACATGCTGTCACCTCAGTACGCGCCCAGCCGGTGCCGCGTCACCACGCAGCCTCCCGACGGCGATTTCGGTCAGCGTGCCACAATCGGGCACCGGGCGCAAATCACGGCCCCGGCGCCGAGGCGGCGCCTCAAAACGCCGCCACGTGCCCGTCGGTGCGAGGCTCGGTGGCACCCATGAGGACGCCGTCCGGCAGCTGCCAAATCATCTGGCCCCGCCCAAAGCCCCCGGACCCCACGGCCCAGCGGGCATCGTGGCCTCGGCGGCGCAGCCCCTGCAGAATCCACTCCGGCGTGGTGTGCTCCAACTCGACGGTGTTGCCCCGCATCCACTGCCAGCGGGGCGCGTCCAGCGCCGCCTGCGGGTTTAAGTGCCACTCGATGATGTTCAGCAGCAATTGGACGTGGCCCTGCGGCTGCATGAAGCCGCCCATCACCCCGAAGGGGCCGATGGGACGCCCTCCCTGGGTGAGGAATCCAGGAATGATCGTGTGGTACGGCCGCTTGCCCGGCTCCAGGCGGTTCGGGTGGGTCGGATCCAGCACGAAGTTGTGCCCGCGGTTCTGCAGCGCAATCCCGGTGCCCGGAACCACCAGCCCTGACCCAAATCCCATGTAGTTGCTTTGGATGTACGACACCATGTTGCCTTCGCCGTCGGCCGCCGCCAAGTAGACGGTGCCTCCGCGCGGCGGCTCTCCGGCCGACCGGACCAGCGCCGCCTCGCCAATTTCGCGCCGGCGGAGGTCTCCATACGCCGGGTCCAGCAAGCCCGCCAACGGCAGGTCGCGGGCAAAGCGCGGGTCGGCAATGTGCGCCGCCCCGTCGGCGAAGGCGAGCTTGATCGCCTCAATCTGCCGATGGTAGGACTCCACGGTATCGCGGGCGTCCCACGCAAAGCCGGACAGCATGGACAGCGCCAACAGCGCCACCAGCCCCTGGCCATTGGGCGGGATTTCATGCACCTGATAGCCCCCATAGTCGACGGAGATGGGCGTGACCCACTCGGGGGCAAAATCCCCCAGGTCGCGGGCGGACAGGTAGCCGCCGTGCTCCCGACTGAACGCGTCGATGCGATCCGCCAGCCGGCCTCGGTAAAAGCTTTCGGCGGCCGTTTCGGCAATGTCCGCCAGCGTCGCCGCGTGCGACGGGGATCTCCACCGCTCGCCCACCACCGGCGCCCGGCCCTGCGGCGCGAACGTGTCAAACCAGGCCGCAAACTCAGGCCCGTCCAGGATTCGCCGATATGTTTGAAAGGCCCCGGCCCATCCCTGAGCCAGCGTGGGCGACAGAGGGTAGCCCTCCGCCGCGTAGCGAATGGCCGGGCCCAGCACGTCCTTGAGCGGCAACCGCCCAAAGCGCTGCGACAGGGCCGCCCACGCGGACGGCGCGCCCGGGACGGTGACGGGCATAAAGCCGTGGCGCGGCATTTCTGTCACACCTTGGGCGGCCATGGCCTCCAACGATAGCGTCCGCGGCGCCGGACCGCTGGCATTCAAGCCATAAAGCTGCCCTCCCGCGTGCACGAGGGCAAACGCGTCTGACCCAATCCCGTTGGACGTGGGCTCCACCACCGTCAGCGCTGCCGCCGTGGCAATCGCGGCGTCAATCGCGTTGCCGCCCTGCTGCAGGATGCTGAGGCCCGCCTGCGCGGCCAAGGGCTGACCCGTGGCCACCATGCCGCCCGCGGCGAACACGGGGGCACGGCGGGACGGATAGGGGAGGAGGGTGGGATCAAAGAGCGCAGGTGGCACACCGGACATGGCGGAACCCCCTTTGGACTAGCTAACATGGCGGGCGCGGTGCCCGCCACGGCCATTGTATACCCCCCGGCAGCGCCTACGGCGCGGCGCGCACCAGTTCCCCGCCGGATAGGTGCATGAGCGACACGTCGGCACCCCGGGCATAGTCACGCGCTGTGTGGGTGAATCTGACACCATCCGGGGCCACCACCCCACTGCGGTCGCACGCCCACCGGTCGCGGGCCTCGGCGGCCGCGTACACCGCGTCCACGTCCACCATGCCTCCCTCCCCCAGCACACACTGCAGCAGGTGCCGGGTGCCCCAAGGGTCGTCGCCGATAAGCGCAGGGCCCCCGCGCGCCCGATCCTCCAGGCCCACGCGGATGAGCCAGCCCTCCGCCTCGAGGGCCCCGGCCACATGGCGCACAAATCGCGCGCTGGGGCTTTCTCCGCGCCCGGGTGCCAGCCCAGCTGCGCCTTGCCGCCATCGGATGAGTTGCGCGGTCGCCTGTGCCGACGCATCCAGCGCGGCGCCAAGCACCCCTCGCGATTTGCGGTGCCCCCCGGTACCAAGACTCCTCCGCACAAGCCGCGTGCCATAGCTCATGGAGCCCACCACCTTTCCAGATCCCCGAGTCGCGGGTGGAGAAACCGAGGGCTGTCCACCGCCCGAGCCGGCGGGGCTCTGCCCACACTATACGCCCCACGGATCAAGCGGGAGCGGCGTGACGAGGCGCCACCCAAGCCACCGCACCGCCGCCGCAGGTCCTAGTGGCCCAACTCCCCGAGGCGGCGAGGTGTGGCGGTATGCATTATTACTGGACGTCAACGGGACGTGAAGGAGGGAGACGCGCTCTGCGAACGGACCCCGAGCGCTGGCTGACGGCGGCGCGGCGCGCGCCCACCTCGCCCGCTGGATGAGCACTCTGCCGCACGCCCGCTATTATGTGCGCGAGTGCACGCGATGGCTGGATGCTCCCATCGCGGATCTGTGTGACATCTTGGCCAACCACGACAGCGGGAACGCGGAGGCGCTTCGGCGCACGTCCCCGCTTGTGGGCATCCTAGACGCCCGGGAGCGCTGGGCGATCTACCAGC
>JAKADP010000003.1 GCA_021820465.1 Bacillota bacterium | reverse complement strand
CACGGCGTCACCACCGTGGCCGACTTTTTCTATCTGAACGACCAGGGGACCGAAAATGCCCAGGCGGTTGCCGAGGCGGCGCGCCGGGTGGGCATTCGGCTCGTCCTGGCTCGCACGTTTTACGATTGGGCCGGTGCTCCCTCGCGGTATCGTGAGACCCCAGCCGAGGCGCGCCAGCACACGCGGGCCCTGGCGGATGCGTTGCGGGGAGATCCGCTGGTGGCGGTGCAGGTGGCGCCGCACAGCCCCCATGGCGCATCGGCGGCGATGTTTGCCGCAGCCGTGGCCACGGCCGAGGAATTGGATACGAAGCTCCACGTGCACGTGGCAGAGGGAGAGTATGAGCGCCAGCAGGTGCTGGCCACCCACGGCGTGTCGCCCGTGGCCTGGTTGGACCAGGTGGGAGCGCTCAGCCCACGCTCCGTCCTGATTCATGCGGTCTGGACCGATGAGGCGGACTGGGATCTCATCCGGGACCGCGGCGCGGCGGTCATTCACAATCCCGCCAGCAACATGATCCTGGGGGATGGGATCGCCCCGGTGCCGGCCCTGCTGGCTCGAGGCATTCGGGTGGGGCTCGGAACCGACGGGGGCTGCACCAACGACCGGTCAAGCGTGCTGGACGAGATGCGCATGGCGGCGCTGCTGCAAAAGGTGCACGCCCGCAATGGCCGGGCGCTGGACGCCGCCACGGCGTTTCGCCTGGGAACGGAGGCGGGCGCGGACGCGCTCGGACTGCCCGCCGGCCGGCTGGCGCCGGGGTGCGCCGCCGACGCTTTTACGGTGAACCTGCGCGACCTGTCGCTGCTGCCCGGCCCGCCCACGATGGCGCACGTGGTCTACGCGCTGTCGGCCACAGCGGTGGACACCGTATGGGTGGCGGGCCGCGTAGTGGTGGAGCGCGGCCAGCCCCTGCAGCTGGACCCGGGGCGGGCCGCATGGGCCATGGGATGGCAGCGGGACCGGGTCCGCTGACAGGAATCGGACGTGCCGACCGCGAATGCTGGGAGCAAGGGGGCGCCGCGACGCCGGAGACGGGTGGGATGTCTGAGGGAGAAAAGGTGCTGCGCGACCCGGTGTACGGGTACGTGTACATTCATGATCCCCTTATTTGGGACGTGGTGAACACGCCAGAGGTGCAGCGGCTGCGACGCATCCGCCAGCTCGGCCCTGCCTACCTCACGTATCCGGGAGGCGAGCACAGCCGCTTCTCCCACGCGCTGGGAACATACGAAGTGGTGCGCCGGCTCCTGCAGGCGTTTGAGCGCGAGCGCCAGGGGATCTCACCCGAGCGGGCGCGGCTGGCGATGGTGGCCGGCCTGCTGCACGACGTCGGGCATGGGCCGTTCTCCCACGCGCTGGAGCCGCTGTGGGGCCCGTCCCATGAGGAATGGGGGGCCCGGGTGCTGGTGGATCCCGCGACCACGCTGCACCAAGTGCTGGCGGCCTATGAGCCCTCCCTGCCGGGCCAGGTGGCGGACGTGATCTTAAAGCGCCACCCGGATCGGCTCGTGACGTCGCTGGTATCGGGGCAGCTGGATGCCGACCGCCTGGACTATCTGAGGCGGGATGCCCTGTACTGTGGCGTGGACTATGGCCAGTTTAACCTGGACCGCATTCTGCGGGTGGTGCATCGGCTGGATGACCGCCTGGTGGTCAAGAAAACGGGCTTGCAGACGGTGGAGGCGTATCTGCTGGCGCGCTACTTCATGTATGGACAGGTTTACTTCCACCCCGTGTGCCGCAGCGCGGAGGTCGTGCTGCGCCAAGTGATGGCCCGGGCGCGGGCGCTGTCGGCCTGCGGGCAGACACCCGGCGCGCCTGGACCACTGGGCCGGTGGCTCGCGGGGGCGCCGCTCGATGTCGGGCAGTACCTGGCGCTCGACGACAATCACGTGATGGTCGCTTTTGAGATGTGGCGCACTCATCCGGATGCGGTGCTGGCCGACTTGGCCTCCCGCATGCGCGACCGCCGCCTCTTTCGCTACACGGAGTTTCCGGGTGGCGCCCACCGGCACGCCTTGGGGCCGGTGGAGCAGGCGGTGGCCGCCGGGGGGTTTGACCCGACTTACTATCTCCAAGTGGATGAAGCGCTGGGGGTTTATTATGACTACTATCTCGGCGGAGAGGGCGAGCTGGGCAGACGGGGCGGCAGCGAGCCCCTCTACGTGTGGGACGGAGCAGCGCTGACGGAGATGTCGCGGCTGTCCCCGCCGGTGGAGGCCATCAGTCGAGAGCGGCAAGGGCAGCGCCGCCTGTACTTTCCCGCCGAAGTGGAGTCGGCGGTGCTGCGCCAGCTGGGGCACTGAACCCCGGCGCCCGGCTGTCGCCGATGCCGGGGTCCCAGCACAAAATACCTAAGGGCGAGGTGGCCATGGATCCATCAGGAGCTTCACCGCCGGCCGCGGCACCGGCGGATCCTACCATGCCGGTCGAGGGATTTTTCGCGTATGACCTCCGAGTGGGGACGGTGACGGCCGCCCGCGTTAATGCCGGAGCCCGCGTGCCCGCGCTGGTGCTGACGGTGGATTTTGGCCCGTTGGGCGAGCGCACCACCAGCGCCCAGCTGACGCGGCGCTACACGCCCGACATGCTGGTGGGTCGGCAGGTCGTGGCCGTGGTCAATTTTCCGCCCAAGCACATTGGAGGGGTGCGGTCGGAGGTGCTGGTGCTGGGTGCCGTGCCGTCTAGCGGCGACGTGGTGCTGCTGGCCCCTGACGCGCCCGTCCCGAACGGAGCCCGAATTGGGTAGCGCGACGGGCCCGCCCGGGCGGGTCGCGCTGGTGGTGCGCGACGACACCCCCGTGGCTGGCGGCAACTGGCAGTCTGCGGCTCGCTTGGCCGCTGCCCTGGGCCGGCGGGGGGTTGACGTGCGTGTGGCTCGCGTCGCGGACCACCCCACGGCCGACGTGGTGCATGCCTTTCACGCGTGGGCCACCGCCGAGCCCCTGCTCGCGCAGGGTGCCGACCCGGCGCGGCTGGTGGTGACGTGGACCGGCACCGACTTGGCCACCTTAGGGGGCGAGGCAGGCCTGGCCCGGACGGCCACCCTGTCGCGGGTGGCCCACCACACTGTGCTCACCGCGGCAGCGCGGGACCAGCTGGCCGCGGCAGCGCCCGAGTGGCCGGTGTCCCACATTCCGCCGGGGGTGGACACCGAGACGTTTCGACCCCGGCCGTCCGCGGGGGCGCCTGGACCCCTCCACCTCCTGCTGGTGGGGGCGGGCCGCCCGGTGAAGCGGCCGCTGTGGGCCGTGGAACTGGTGCAAGGCCTGTGGGGCGCAGGCATTCCCGCGCGCCTCACGGTGACCGGCCCGCCGCGCGACCCGGAGCTGTGGGCCGCGCTTGCCGCCAGGGCCCGGGCGCACCCGTGGCTCAGCTTGGTGGAACAGGTGGACCCGGCCGCCATGCCGACGTGGTACCATCGCGCGGACGTGGTGCTCAATGTGTCGGAAGCCGAAGGGCTGTCGAATGCACTGCTGGAGGCCATGGCATCGGGCGTGCCGCCGGTGGTGGTGGACATTCCCGGCAATCAGGCGTTGGTGGCCTCCGGCTCCACCGGGCTGGTGTTCCACACCCCGGAGGAATTTGTGGCCGGCATCGGGGAGCTGGTGCGGGATCCGGCCCGGCGGGAGCGGCTGGGCGCGGCGGCCCGCGCCTACGTGCTGGCCCATCACAGCGTCGAGCGCGAGGCCGACGCCTTTTGGGCGGTCTACCAGCGGGTGGCTTCATGAGGCGCTTTTTTGTGCGCCTGGATGTGGAGGATTGGCTGACCCCGGCCAGCACGTGGGCCCTGGACGGGATTCTCCGTCTCTTGGCGGAGCGAGGCCTAGCGGCGCACTTTGCCGTCGTGGGCAAGAAGGCACGGCAGCTGGCGGCCAGCGGCCGGAGTGATCTTCTGACCCGGATGGCGGCTCAGGGGGTGGTGGGAAGCCACTCATGGAGCCACAGTGAGCACCCCACGCTGGCGGAGGAATTGGATCCCCTGCCGGCCGAGGCCGCGCGGGCGCGCCTCATGGAGCGGGAGCAGCCCACCGTGGACGTGATGACCCGCTTGGGCGTGGCCCCGCGCTTTTTTACGCAGCCAGGAGGCAACTGGCTGCCGGAGGTGTCGGGTCCGGCCGGGCGGGCCCTCGGGTTTGAGGCGGTGCTGTCGGAGAGCTGGAACAGCTATTTAAAGCCCACACGGGGGCCGATGTGGTACGGGGGCCTGCTGTACTGGGCGCCCGTTGTTGACCTCCCTAAGGGACTGTTCTTTCGCCTGCCGGAGCCGCTGGCTGTGCAGGAGGGAGTCCAAGCGCTCCGGGCCGCGTGGGAGGCCGGCCGCACGGCCGTTCTGGTGGCCCACCCCACCGAGCTGGTGACGACGGCGTTTTGGGACCAGCGCAACTTTGGGGGCGGGGTGGACCATCCTCCGGCGCTTCCGGGCCCTGCACGCCCGGCCGCCGCGTGGCAGCCGGCGTTGGACGGATTGGCCCGCATGCTGGATGCCCTCGGCGGGCCCGCGGGGGGGCCGGAGACGGTGACGCTGGACCAGTGGCTGGCGGCGGCGGTGGACCCTGCGCCGACGCATGTCAGCCGCGACGAGCTGGCAGCCGTGCTGCGGAACCAGGGGTTGGGGCCCGCTCGCCTCCCCGGCGGCAGTCTCTCGGCGGCCGACATCGCCTGGGCCCTGGCCGCGGGAGAGGCGGGGGGCGGGAGCGATGCGGCAGTGCCGCTGGTGGGCCCGCCCGCCGGCCACTGGCCGGGTGGGGGCGCGGAGGGCCTCCTGGCGGCGCAGGCCGCCTGGGGCCACCTGCCCGCTTCCGTGGCGGGTCAGCCGCTGGAGGAGTGGGTGGCCAGAGCGGCGGAGCGCCTGACCGGGTCCGCGCCGCGGCCGACGTGGCAGGACGCGGTGCGAGCGCCGGCGGCCCTGCACTGGGACTGGCCCATCTTTCCGCCGGGCTTCACTGCGCCGCGCTTGCTGGCGGAGGCCCAGCGGATCGCCTGGACGCTGAAGCCGCTGGTTCAGCGAGGAGACGTTGCGGGCGCAATGGCGGAGCGATAGCACCCTGGTCCGGGAGCCAGCCAGGCATGACGCGAGTACGACGGCGGGAGCACGACGGGAGCACGACGGGAGCACGACGGGAGCACGACGGGAGGATGACGATGCGGGCAATCTTGGTGGAGCAGGGGGGCGGGCCCGAGGTGCTGGTGGTTCGGGAACTGCCAGACCCGGTGCCAGAGTATGGCGAAGTGTTGGTGCGCGTGCGGGCGGCCGGTGTCAACCGGCGCGATGTGTGGGTGCGGCGGGGCCAATTTGGCATTCCCCGCACGGGCTTGGTGCTTGGCAGCGACGCCGCCGGGGACATTATGGCGGTGGGGCCGGGCGTGGTGGGCTGGCAGGTGGGCGACCGCGTGGTGGTTTATCCCGGCGCCAGCTGCGGCCGATGCGAAGCGTGCCGGTTGGGCCGCACCAATAGCTGCCCGCAGTTTTCGCCCACGAACGGCGCTTACGCCGAGTTGATGGCGGTGCCCGTGTCCCGCCTGGCGGCCATGCCCTCGGGCATCACGTTCGAGGAGGCGGCCACCGTCGGGGTCCCGTATCTGACGGCCGAAGAAGCGTGGATCCGCGCTCGGGCGCTGCCGGGGCAAGTGGCGCTCATCTGGGGCGCCACGGGGGGGCTGGGCGTGGCGGCCGTTCAGTTGGCGCGTCTGCGCGGGATGCGGGTGCTGGCGGTAACCCGCGACGAGGACAAGGCAGAGCGCCTCCAGCGGGAAGCGGGAGCGGAGGCGCTGCTGTGGGACGGCCAGCACAGCCTTGCCGCCGAAGTGGAGCGACGCACCGCGGGACTGGGGGCGGACGCGGTGTTCGACCCGCTGGGCGCCGCGACTTTCGGCCAGTCGGTCGCCATGGCCCGCCGGGGCGGGGTGGTGGTCACCGTCGGCACGACTACGGGCAGTCGCGTCGAGTTGGAGCTGCGCGAGGTGTTCACCAAGCGGCTGACCATTCTGGGCGCCTTCTTGGGGACGGCCGGCCTGCTGCCCCGCCTGCTGGGACTTTTTTCTCGAGGGGGGCTCACCCCGGTGATCGACCGGGCCTATCCCTTGGATGAGGCCGCAGAGGCCCATCGGGCCCTCGAGGCGGGGCGCGTGTTTGGCAACCTCGTTCTGACGCCGTAGCGCGCATCGACGCGGGGCGCCCGCTCAGGGGGGAGCCGCGGCGGGCAGCCACACGGTGAAGCGTGCCCCCCCCTGCGGGCGGTTGCTGGCGCTCACGCGGCCGCCGTGTGCTTCCACCAGGGCCCGGACGATGGCGAGCCCGAGACCCATGCCCCCGCGGTCGCGGCTCCGTGCCGCATCGCCGCGGTAGAATCGCTCAAACAAGTGCGGCAGGACATCGCCGGGGATGCCCGGGCCCTCATCGTCCACCACAATGCGCGCGCCGTCGGCCACGGGGCCCACGTGCACAGTGACCGCCCCCTCGGGAGGCGTGTGGCGCAGCGCGTTGTCCACCAAGTTCATCACCACTTCAAAGAGCCGGTCCGCGTCGATGTTGGCCCACACGGGCGAGGCCTCGATGGCGAGGCGGCTGCCGCCCAGCGCACGAAGCGTCGGCTCGTGTTCGCGAACCCACTGCGCCAAATCGGCTCGCTCGCGATGGAGCTCCTGGGCGGGCGCGGCATCCAGCCGCGACAGCGTCAGCAGCTGCGTGACGAGGCGCGTCATGCGCCGCGTCTCGCGCTGCATGGCGGAGAGCGCCTGGCGGCGCTCCTCCGGCGTGCCTTCGCCCGCCTCCCACAGCTGCAGGAACCCTGAGACCGCCGTGAGGGGCGTTCTCAGTTCGTGGGACGCATCGGCCAGGAACCGGCGCGTCTCGGCCTCCGCTTCCCGCTGCCGCTGAAAGGAGAGGGCTACGGCCAGCGACATGCGGTTGACCGCGTCGCCGAGGCGCGCCAGCTCCCGGGGCGCACGGTCCAGGACGGTGAGCTCGCCGTATTGGCCGGCGGCAATGCCCTCTGTGGTCTGGATCACGCGCTCCAGCGGGTCCAGCGTGCGGCGCACCGCGACAGCCCCCAGCCATCCGGCGGCCACCAGGAGTGCCAGCGTCAGCACGCCAAAGAGCAGGGTGTCTGCCGTCAGAATGTGGCTCAAGGGGGCCGTCGACACCATGAGCCACAGGGTGCCGAGGAAGTGGCCGTGCTGGCGCAGCGGGCTGGCCACGACTACCCGTCCGTTCCACACGGCGTAGCTGCCCAAGGAGGGCACGGGGGGGCGGACGTTGGCGGGCAGGCTCGCCGAATTGGCGATGGAGAAGCCACTGGCGTTGGCGACCAGCACTTCGACGCCGGGGCTGTGAAAGTGGCGAAATAAAATCGGCACCAGCGTGGCGAACGTATTGTGAGACAGAGAGTGGTGAAGAATGGGAGCCAGCACGGCGAGCTCGCCCGTGAGCGTACGCGCACTTTGATTGAGCAGCACCCGCTGCAGGACGAGGTACTGCGCCACCCCCACGACTGCCAGCAGGACGAGCAAGAGCCCCAGCTGCAGTCCGATGAGGGTTCGGGTCAGCGAGGTGCGCCGGTGGCCGCGAGGCATGCTAGCTCCCCAACCGGTACCCGAAGCCGCGCACCGTTTGGATCAGGGTTTTATCGCGGTCCTGCAGCTTGTCGCGCAGGCTGGACACGTGCACTTCCACCAAGTTTTCGTCGGCCCCATAGTCGTGGCCCCAAACGTGTGTCAAAATCTGGGTGCGCGTCAGCACGCGGTGAGGGTTCAGCAGCAGGTAGCGCAGCAGCTGGTATTCGCGCGCGGTCAGCTGCACCTCGCGATCGCCCAGCTGGACCCGGTGGGCGGGGTCGTCCATCGCCAGCGCCCCGAACGTCAGCGGCGCCGCGGGCGAATCCACCCGGCGCAGCCCGGCTCGGAGGCGTGCCAACAGCTCGTCCACGGAAAACGGCTTGACCAGATAGTCGTCGGCTCCGCCGTCCAAGCCGGCAATCCGGTCTTCCACCGTGTCTCGGGCCGTCAGCATCAAAATGTAGAGGTTCGGATCCTGCCGCAGGCGGCGGCACAGTTCAAAGCCGTCCACGCGCGGCATCATGATGTCAATGACGGCCGCCTCGGGCTGAAAGGTGGGCAGGGCGGCCAGCGCCTCCTCCCCGTCGGCGAACGTGGCCGCCTCGTAGCCGGCGCGCCCCAGTGCGATGCGCAGCAGGTCGCGCAGGCTCTCCTCGTCGTCCACGACCATCACCCGGCTGGCCATGCTATGCCGGGGACCGGCCGAGGGGCGGGGGGCCCGTCGGATTCACCGGGTCGTCGATCGTCGGGTGCGCTGGCATGAAGTACTCGGCCACGTCCCAGCCAGCCCGGGAAATCACCCGATCCATGAGCAGGCGGTCGGCCGCCAGCCACGATACCTCCCGTGCGAAGTCTGGAGGCGGATCGGGGAGCCGATCCCGAAAGTGGGTGTGCAGCGCGATGCGAACCAGCAGGTGCGATGACACCTGGTTGGCTTCATTGACCGACAATTCGCCAAATGGCACGGACTTACCCAGCACGGCATCATCCACCATCAGCTCGGTGACTTGGTTCGCATCCTGCACCTCGTGATAGCGGTCCAGCAGCTCCTGCAACTTCTGCTCCTGCTGGGCCGTGATAGGCCGCGCGTCGGCGTAGCCCCACGATCGCAGATAGGCGGTGGTGCGCACGCTTTTCACCAGATTCATTGACTCGTCGCCCCAGCTCTCGGCTGGGGCTCCCTCCCCTCGCTCGGGCGCAGGCAGCGGCTTGCCGCCGTCCGCCCCGCCACTCAATCGTAAGCATACACAACCCGGGCCGGAACCGCCGAGCGACCAAGCACTCACACCGATTGGCGTGGAAACGGCAGCGCGGAGTCCACGTCCGCCCAGGCCGTCCAGAATCGGTCGAGGTCGTCATCGGTGCCCATGGTCACGCGAATGTGGCGCGCCAGGCCAAACGGCTCCGTGGCGCGCACCATGACGCCCTGCCGCGCAAACGCCGCGGCCACCTCTGGCCCCGGCGCTCCGCCGCGCACGGTGACAAAATTGGCCTGGCTCTCAAAGCCAATGAGGCGCCTGGCAGCGACCTGGTCCCAAAAGAGGCGCCGCGCCCGCCGCGTGGCGCTCACCACCCGCTCCAGGTGTGCGGTGTCGCCCAGCGCCGCGTAGGCGGCCGCAAGCGCGAGGCGATTGACGCTGAACGGCTCCCGCACCGTCGCCAGGGCGTCAATGACGGGCTTAGGGGCGGCCGCCCACCCGATGCGCAGGCCGGCGAGCCCGTACGCCTTGGAAAAGGTGCGCAGCACCACCACGGGCAGATTGGCGCGCACCAGCGCCAGCGACGACGTGAGGGTGTCGAGGGGATCGACAAATTCCTGGTAAGCCTCGTCGACGACCGTCAGCACGGCCCGGTCGGCCAGCCGCTCGACCATCGCCCGCACATCAGCGGCCGGCACCGCGGGGCCGGTGGGGTTATTGGGCGTGCAGAGAAACACGAGGCGGGTCACGGGCGACACGGCTTGGGCCAGCCGATGGGGGTCGACGGCTCCGTTGGTGGTCAGCCCGACCGGCACCGACAGTCCGCCGGCCACCGTCACGGCCAGGTGGTAGGCCTGAAAGCTGGGTCGGGGGATGACCGCCGTCTGTCCGGGCGCCACATAGGCCAGGGCCAAGAGGCGAATCAGCTGGTCGGCGCCGTCCCCGAGCAAAATTTGCCCGGGGTCCAGGCGGTGGCGCTCGGCCAGCCGCGCCGACAACTCCTCGCCCCCGGGGTCGGGATAGCGGTGCATGAGCGCGGCCGCCTCCCTGACCGCCTCGACGGCGGCCGGCGACGGGCCCCAGGCGTTTTCATTGGATGCCAAGAGCGCCGGCGGCGCCCCGCTGGCCACTTCGCCACTCCGTCCGGGCTGATACCGCGGCAGCTTCCACAACTCCGGACGGGGATCTAAGAGCGGCATTGTCCTCCGCCTTTCTGGCTGGGCCCACGGCCCGGCGGGCACCCTTTTCGCCAGCATATCAAACATCACGCATCAAACCATGAGACAACACCAAGACCCGTCAAGGCTCACGGCCCCATCAGGCGTAACGGGACGTGGCCCATGCGACGCCGGCGACTGGGAGGCGCGCCGCGGCGGCGCCTCAGAGGGGGTCGCGGTGCGCGCCGCACCCGCGATGGCCGACGCGGGGACGATGGCTCTCACGTGGGCGCCACCCCGGCAAGGGCTCAGGCGGGCGCTGGCCAAGCTGGGCGGCGCTGGATATACTGAGCCCAGGGCCGGTCCACCCAAGGGGGAGCCGGGCAGCAGAAGCAGCAGAAGCAGAGGAGGCCAACCTATGGCGGACAAGCGGGACTTTCGCGATCTCAAGCAGGCATGCCTGTCGATGGACGGCATCAGCCAAGCGGAGATTGACCAGCACTACGGGATTCTCTACAAGGGCTACGTGACGAAGCTGAACGAGATTCGCTCCAAGCTGGAAGCCGTGGACCTCACGACCGCCAACCAGACCTACAGCGACCTGCGCGGCTTGAAGACTGAGGAAATTTTCGCGCTGAATGGCACCAAGTTGCACGAGTGGTACTTCGATAATTTGGGCGGCAAGGGTGGCCGGGCGCACGGGCGGGCCTTAGAGCTGATCGAGCGCGACTTTGGGTCCTACGAAAAGTGGGAGGCGGAGTTCAAGGCGATTGGGCTCGCGGTGCGGGGCTGGGTGGTGCTGTCGTACGACCTGGACGACCAGAAGTTGCACAACTACGGCCAGGATGCCCACAACGTGGGGGTGCCGTGGGGCGCTTACCCCCTGCTGATTTTGGACGTCTACGAGCACGCCTACGGCATTGACTACGGAGTGAAGCGGGCGCCTTACCTGGACGCGTTCATGAAGAATCTGGATTGGGCGGAGGTCAACGCCCGGCTGGCCAAGTATCACCTTTAGGCGCGGCGGCGCGAGGCATCGAGCGGCGCGGGGCATGGCCCCGCGCCGCTTCCTGCGTGGGGGCAGCGGGCGCGGGGCACGCTAGCCGCGGAGGTGGCGCATGGCCAAGACGGCGGCCGCTGTGTTGCTGGATGTCCTGGTGGCCCACGGGGTCGAGTACCTGTTTGGGATTCCCGGCGATTCCATCGACCCGCTGATGGAGCCCCTGCGCCGCGACCGGCGGCTCACGTTCGTGCAGGTGCGGCACGAAGAGGCCGGAGCGTTCATGGCGTCGGCGGTCGGCAAGAAGACGGGGGGGTTGGGCGTGGCGGTGGGCACAGCGGGGCCGGGAGCCATTCACCTGCTCAATGGGCTGTACGATGCCAAGATGGACCACGCTCCCGTGCTGGCGCTCACCGGCCAGGTGTCCACCGACTACCTGGGCACCGACTACTTTCAAGAAGTCGACCTGCTGCAGCTGTTTGCCGGCGTGGCGGTGTACAACCAGCAGATTACGGATGCCAACCAAATGGCCATCATGGCCGACAACGCCTGCCGGGCGGCGCTGGCCAAGCGCGGGGTGGCGCACCTCAACCTCCCCTTTGATGCGCTTGCGGGCCACGTCGAGGAGCCCCTGCACCACTACGGGGTCCGTGCCGCGCAGCCGGCCGCGCTGGAGACGGTACCCACCGACGCGGCGCTGGACCGGGCTGCGGAGCTGGTGGACCGCGCCGAGCGCCCCGTGCTTTTGATAGGGCGGGGTGCCGCACACGCGCGGCCATCGGTGGTGACTTTCGCCGAGCGCGTCCAAGCACCCATTGTGCACACGCTGCCGGGCAAGGGGGTGGTGCCGGATGACCATCCGCTCGTGCTGGGGGGCCTGGGGCTGTTGGGCGCCAAGCCGGCCCACTCCGCCATGGAGCAGTGCGATCTGTGCCTCATGGTGGGCACGTCGTACCCGTACCTGCAGTTTCTGCCGAAGAGCGCCCAGCTTCTGCAGATCGACTGGGAGGTGTCCCAAGTGGGCAAGCGGGTCCAAGTGGACCTGGGGCTGGTGGGCCACGCCGGGCCGACGCTGGACGCTTTGGCCGATCGCGTCCGCACGCGCCACGGCTCAACCGCCTTCGTCACCAACCTGCAGCACGCGCGTCGGGAGTGGCTCCAATGGGTCGACGGGCTCTCCCGGGACGAGAAGGCGCCCATCAACCCGCAGCGGGTGGTCAATGTGCTGTCCGGGCTGGTGGATCCCGACGCCAACATCGCGGTAGACGTGGGCAACGCGCTGGTGTGGATGGCGCGCGGATTTCGGATGCAGGACCAGGGCTGGCTGGTGTCGGCGTGGCTGGGGTCCATGGGCTTTGGCCTGCCCGCTGCCATCGCCGCCCGCCTGGTGGACCCCCACCGCCAGTCCGTGGCGGTGGTGGGGGACGGCGGCTTTGCCATGCTCATGGCGGACTTCGTCACCGCGGTCAAATACCAGCTGCCGGTTAAAATTGTCGTCCTAGATAACAGCCGACTGGCCATGATCAAGTTCGAGCAGGAGGTGGAGGGCTACCCGGAGTTTGGCACGCACCTCACGAACCCGGACTTTGCCGCCTATGCCGAGGCGGCGGGGGGACGGGGAATTCGGGTGGAGCAGCCCGACGACCTGGAGGACGGGCTGAAGCAGGCGCTCGAGGACCCCGGGCCGGTCGTGGTGGACGTGCTGTGCGACCCCAACGAGCGGCCGCTGCCGCCGCGCATCACCCTGGGTCAGGCCAAGGGGTATGCCACCGCGCTCTTTCGCGAGACGTTCGGCCTATGAGCGCACCACGCTGGGATCCCCTCGGCGGCGAGGTGCTGCCCTATCGGATTGTCGCCCGATCGAGTACGGGCGACCGGCGCGTATTTTGGGCGCGGAAGCTCCGGCTCTTGGACGGGTGGGTGGAGGCGGAGGGCAGCTTTCGCGGCGCCACCCGGCTTCGGCTCAAAATTCGCCTGCCGATGACGTCGGTGCTTTACATCGAGGAAACCAGTCCGGGCCCCCTGCGCCATGGCTGGGTCAAACCGCGGGTGGACGCCCAAGAGCCCGGCCCCGACCCCATTGCGGTGACACGGCGCCGCCCCCCGGCCCGCCGACTGCGGCGCCAGCGGCCCTAGCGGCCCTAGCGGCCCTTCGCCGTCGATCCCGGGCCGCTCGGGCGGCCCGGGTGTCGGGGGCGGCCCGATGACCGGTCTCCCCATCAAGATGTCTGCGGCTTCGCGTCCCCCACGTCCCGCCACCCCCCGGGAAACAAGCTCGGCGTGGCGCTCCGCCGCTGTCAGGATGACCGCTCATAGACGCTCACGTGCCGCTGGCTGTCTTGCGTGAACGGCTCTTGGTCCCACCCTCCCCACCGGTGCCGCAGGCTGAGCCCAGCCAGGCGCGCCATGAGATCAAATTCCGGCGGGGCGGCGAGGCGCACGCGGATGGGTCCGAGCGTGATGCCGCTGGGGCTGATGCGCACGTGACTTTCGTCCAGGATTTGCGAGACGGGATCGTAGCGACAGACGTCCAGCACCACGTAGTCGACGCCCACATGCTCGGCGTCGACAAACTGTCGGCCAACGCGTTGCGCCGCGGTCGGCACCAAGCACTCCACGACGAAGACGCCGTCCGCCGTCAAATGGCGAGCAGCGTTTTCGAAGCAGCGGACCTGGTCGTCCTGCGTCAGCAAGTTGCCAATCGTGTTGTACACCAGGTACACGAGCCCGTATGTGCGCCCGGTGCCAACCTGTGCCATGTCGCCCATGGTCACTGCGATTCGATCGCCCCCAGGCTTCTCCCGCATACGCTCAACCATGTGCGGCGACATCTCGATGCCATCCACCGACACGCCGGCCGCAGCCAGGGGCAGGGCGATCCGGCCGGTGCCCACGGCGAATTCCAAGGCGTCGCGGCCGCCGGCCAGCTTGGCCAGGAATGCGACCGCTTGGGCCTCGTCGCCGCGGGTGTCTTCGGCATCGTAGCGCAGTGATTCGTCACGACCGAAACTGGTCATTGGGGTGTAACCGTCCAAGGTGCCTCTCCCTTCGGGGTGGCCACGGGCGCCCAGCGAGTAGGACGACGTCGCTGGTCGTTCCGTCTGTGCTGGCCTGTGCCACCAAACTGGCAGACCGGCCCGAGCCCGTCAACCGGTCGTGAGCCCCACAAGCTCCGCGCCGGTGCGGGGCGGTGCCTCCGCGGCGAAATTGGCGGGGAGAAACAGCGCCAGCAATTCTTGCGCCGCCTCTCGACGCTGCCCTGCGCAGCTGATGGACCGCCGCACGGGGAATCGGTCCAGGTGGGCGCCCGCATAAAGCGACCGGGCGTCGGGGGTGTCGTGGTTGGAGACGAGGACGGGAATGCCTCGCGCGGCCAGCGTGCGAGCCAGGTCGGCCAGGTCCCGCTGGTCTTGGGGGCTAAAGCCGCCGCGGGTATAGTCGGTGAAGTTGGCGGTGGCGGACAGCGGAACGTAAGGGGGGTCGCAGTAGACCACGTCCCCCGCCACGGCCGCGCCCATCGTGGCGCGAAAGTCCTGAGCGGCCAGCTGGGCGCGGGGCGCCGCAGCGATGAACCCGGCCAGTTCGGCCTCGGGAAAGTAGGGCCGGAGGTAGCGGCCGAACGGCACGTTGAACAGGCCGGCGGCGTTGTAGCGGCAAAGGCCGTTGTAGCCGTGCCGGTTCAGGTAGAGGAACAGCAGGGCCCTCTCCCAGGGGTCGCTAACCTGGTTGAAGCGCGCACGGTGGGCATAGTACCGGTCGGGCCGGTTGTGCTCCGGTGTGAACAGCGTGCGGGCGCAAGCCACAAACGCGTCGCCGTCGCTCTGCACCGCGCGGTACAGGTTGATGAGGTCGGGGTTGGCGTCGGTCAGCCAGGCGGCCGCGTACTGGGTATTCAAGAACACCGCCGCCGACCCGACAAACGGCTCCAGCAGCCGCCGCCCGGCAGGCAGGCGGGGCGCAATGCGCTGGAGCACCCGGTACTTGCCGCCCGGCCACTTCAGGAACGGCCTCATCGTCCCGGCCATCCCGCCACACCCTCTCCCGGCCATCGCCGCGCCCTTGGTGAATCCACGCTACCACAAGGCTGGCGCCACCGGCTGGGGAGACAGTGGCAGGAGTGCGGCTCCCGCCGCCGAATTCACCCCTCCAGCCGGGCTCGGGCGGCTCGGGAGGATCGGGGGGAAGGAACAGCGATGTCCCACGTGATCGAGGTGAGGCCGGCCATCCCGGCGGACGCCTTGGGCTTGTGCCAGCTCACGGAGGAGGTGGCCGCCGAGGGAGCGTTCATTGTGCCGGACCGGCTGTTTTTCTCCGAGGCACAGCAGGCGGCCGTGCTGACCCACCGGGACCCCGCCTACCACCAAATCTGGGTGGGCTGCGACGGCCCGCGGGTGGTATGTGAGCTGGAGGTGGTGCGGGGCGTCTGGCGCAAGACGCAGCACACCGCGACGCTGGCGGTCGTGGTGGCCAAGAGCCACCGCGGCACAGGCTTGTTCAGCCGCTGCCTGGAGGCCGCTCAAGGGTGGGCGCGGGACCAGCAGGTGGAGAAGCTCTGCCTCACCGTTTTTGCCACCAACACGGGGGCGCGCACGGCATACCAGCGGCGGGGGTTTGTGGAGGAGGGCGTCCGCCGCGGGCAGTATCGCTTGGACAGCGCCCTCGTGGACGAGGTGCTGATGGCGCAGTGGCTGACGCCGTCAGGGCGTGGTGTGGATGGCAGCCAGCATGGCCCATAAGTCGTCGCCCCGGCCCGGCGGCGCCACCACCTCCGCGAGCATGGCGACGGCGGCATCCGCCATGGCCTGGGTGTAGAAGAAATACGTTTCCTGGTCCTCCATGGCAAAGGAAGCAGGCATGACGGCGTCGGAGGTGCCGTCGGACGCCGGATCCCCCTCGCGCAGGGCGGCATAGGCAAACGCCCCCCACACCGTGCGCAGCTGGTCCAGCCGGGCATCCCACGCGGAGTTGATCACTTCGTCCACGATGGCTTGGGCGGTCCCGGCGACCGGGACGCCTTCCGCCAATCGGTGGGCCGCCTGATGCAAAATGGCGTCGCGGAAGCGAAACAGGTGCTGGTCCCACCGGACGGTGGCCTGGGGTCCGATGAGCACGGTCTGATCGAGGTACTCCCGCACTGTCCAGCCGCTGTCCTCCAGATCTCGCTGCTGCTCCAGGTCCAAAGCGTGGCTCGGCACCGCGCCAAACAGTGGGCCCTGCCGAAGATAGTGGTCGTCAATCTGCGTCTTCAGCTGGGGGGCCATGAGTTGCATTGCCATACGCGTCTCCTTCTCCCGGGACCGCCGGGTACGCTGCCGCCATTATAGGGTCTCCGACACGAGCGCCTCCATGTCCCCGCACGGACGCCCCCGCCAGCAGGCCGGCCGCAGCCAGCACCGTCGCGCCGCCGGCCACCTGCATCGTGTTTAACGGCACGTGCAGAAAGGCGTGCGCTGACACGCCCGCGGCCACCGGTTCCACCGCCGCCAGCCAGGCCGCGGTCGTGGGGGGAATGTGTGAGAGGCTGGCCAGGAACAGGCCGAACGCCAACAGCGTCCCACCCAGCGCCACCGTCGCCACGAGGCCCGCGACCGGCCAGGTCCATGCGGTGGGGCCCAGCGTGGGCGGACGGACCAGCGACAGGGCCGCCGCACCCACCAGCATGCTCCAAGCCATCACCGCGACAGTCCCGTGCTGGCGCAGCAGGGGCGGAGCTGTCCAAGTGTACAGCGCGAGGGTGCCCGCGGCCAACAGGCCCCATGCCAAGCCGGCGGGGCTGATGACGAGCGAGGTTCCGCGGCCACCGGACACCAACAGCCACGTGCCCAGCGCGGCCGCCACCATCAGGGCGCCCTGCCACAGCGTGATGGGGTGGCGTGCGGCCAACGCGGCCATCCCGACAAGGAGGATCGGCGCCAGGTACTGCAGCAGCGTGGCGGTGGCGGCGTTGCTGGCTGCAATGGCGGCAAGGTAGGTAAACTGCACGCCGGTGAGTCCCACCAGACTGAAGAAGAGAAAGCGCGGCAGTCCCGAGGGGCGGCGCCAAATGCCCCACCACGCCCGGGGCCCGGACCGGACGCGCAACACCCCCAGCAGCACGAGCCCGGTCACACCCATGCGGACGGTCGTGAGCCAAGTGGGGCTCACGCCGTCCGCGTGCATCAGCCACTCGGCCGCCGTGCCCGACAGGCCCCAGAGGCAGGCGGCTGTGGCCACCATGGCCGCGTGGGTCCAGGACCACCGCCCCACTGGCTGCCTCCTTACCGCAATGTCGCCGCCGATTGTAGCGCACTTCGGCGTCCAGCGGCTGGAGTCCACGAGCATGCGATCGCACCTCCCCGGGCGACGGGCCGGCCGGCGGGCGCATGGGTGCTGTGGCACACCTCCCGGGGCCGGCAGCACCACGGGCCACCAGAGAGAGCGGTGCACGCTGGCGGTCTCCGTCGCCTGTCGGCCGCCGCCATTCCGAGCCGCCCATTGGTCCGGTTGCATCGCATCACCCCAGGGCCGCCTTGGCCACGGACAACGCGGCCATGCCTGCTAGCCATTGTCAAGCGCGGGACCGCTGGTGCGGTTTGAGCCGTCTGCCTCGGCGGCGGAACGGACCGCCGCCAGCGCAGTGAGCCGCGTGGCTCCTGCGGGTGCGGTCCCGGATCGTGGGGGCCACCCCGGGGGAGGGCTTCCGGCAGCTGCCGCGCTGCACGCGTCAGGCGTCCGATCCTGTCGGCGATGAACCCCGCCTCGGTCGGATCCGGGAAGTTCGCGTCGAGAGCCGGAAATCCACACGGAAGCGCCGGCCCCGAATCACCTTCTCCGCCCTCCGCCAAGCGGTCTGTTGACGGCCTCCATCCCGTCCGGCCCCAGCCGGGGCGTTGCTTCTGTGAGACTGGTGGGGTGGGGGGCGGGGTGGGCGAGAGATGACAGAAGCGCACTCCAAATGCCTCGCCAAGGGGACCGTGGGCGGAATCGCGCCGAAATGGGTCCGCCAGCGTCAGTTCCGCAGGCAACGTCCAGATCTCCTCTCCGGGAGGGCGGTCCCGATCTGGCCATGGTTCCAGGTTTACATCCCATGTCTCGCAGCAGGAGAGCCATCGGTGCACCTCGAATACTACGGCGAACGGGCTTCCCCCGGTTCGAATGACTCTGACTTGTTCAGTGGAATCATGTGCCAACAGCGTGGGCAACCCTTTCTGGATGCGGGTTTCCGGGATCAGAAGCCGAGGGGTGTTTCCACTCGGCAAAGGTCAGCGGGCTGCCGGTGCCGGTGAGCTAGGTGCGGCCCAAGCCGGGGGAGATGCCGGCGGTGCGGGTGTGGCCGGTGAGAGCTGGCGAGACCATCGGGTCGGAGGCGAAGATTGACTGAGACCAAGGGCTCGAGCGCGTGTGGGACGACCTGTCGCGGCAGCCCTCATGATCGCGCTGGCGAGCAGTGGGTCGCTCGGTAGCCTCCGTCGCGCCGCTGTGCAGGATGATGGGTGAGACGTGAAAGGGGAAGAGCGGGATGCGTCAGTGCCGCGGGCAAACGCCCTTGCCCGATGAGAAGTCTCTTCCTCGCGCCCCGCAGACTCCACCCATCGCGGTCCCGGGCCGCTTGGCCCGTGGGAGCGCCACGCGCCATCGGAGGCTCCGCGTCCGGTGGACTATCACTTGGGCACGCGGTCGAACCGATGGCTGCCGTGAGCCTCAGCGAGGCGCATGAACACCCGCACCAAGATTTTTGTCGAGGGGCCGAGCGACCGTCTCGCTCTCGAGTGCCTGGCCAGGCGACTTGGTCACGACTTGGCGGCGGCAGGCGTCGAGATTGTCGACGTCGGGGGCGTGACCAACTTCCGATCCTTCCTGACGCGCTATGGTCCCCTTGGCGAGCGGTGCCGCGTGGCGGGTTTGTGCGACTCCGGGGAGCTGAGAGTGGTCCTTGGGGCTTTAGTGGCGGCTGGTGTGGCTTTGGCACCCACCCCCGAGTCGCTCGCGGGCCTAGGCTTTTTCGTGTGCGATGGGGAGTTGGAGGACGAACTGCTGAGCGCGGTCGGGGTGGAGGCCCTTTTGGGGATCATCGCGCGGAACGGGGACATGCGAAGGTTTCGGACCATGCAGCGCCAGCCGGTGTACCGCGGAGCACCCCTCAAGACGCAGGTGCGCTATATCATGACGCAGAAGAAAATTCACTACGCACCCGCCCTGATCGAGGCGCTGGATCTTCGCCAAGTGCCTATACCGCTCTCGGCCGTGCTGGACTTCGCCCTACACTCGTAGGCGCGACCGTGGTTTCGGTGGCGCCGTGCGCTACCGGGGCCGACCGCCGGGTGGCCCAGCGACGCCGTAAGTCGCTCCACACCGACCTTCCACGGGGAGACGACGGCCTCGGTCGCCAAAAGCTGAGCCGCCATGACGACCAACGGGGCGCGCGAGACGGCGAGGCCCGCCAGCGAAACACCGCCACGGCGTAAAGGACAAGGACATAGAACGTGGGAGCGTCGGCGGTGTGTGGTAGCAGACTGACAATGCCGGCGCATGTCACCTGGGACGTGTGCGGCTGGCACGTCAGCTCCATCTCCGCGGTGTCGGCAGGCCTCAGCGCCGCGGTGGTGTGCTGGTGCCGTCCCGAGGCCCGCCGGGCCCTGCGCTGCCATGGGCGGCGGACCGTCGGCGATTAGGTGCACTTTGCCCGGGTGTTGGCCGCTGCTTGCGACACTTGGATGCCTGATAATCTGATTGCGAGGTGGATCGGATGACCCCGGAGAGTGTGACCAAGGTGGCGCGACACTTTTCGGAGTATATGAATCGTGTGGCGCTCAAGGGGGAGAGATTCGTCCTCATGCGGGGCAACAAGCCTGTCGCCGAGCGTCGCCCGGTCCCTGTCGGACGGTCTCTCGCCGATCTCCCGAGCATCATGGCGTCCCTTCCGCGCCTAGGGGCCGACGGTGCGGACCCGTTCGCCCGGGACCTTGATGCAGCGCGGTCGGAACTATCGGCCCCCACAGAGCGAACCCCATGGGAGCGGTAATCGACTCAAGCCTTCTCATTCAGGTTGAACGCACCGGTTTCACCGGGCCCAGCGTCTTCGATAGCCGAGAGGACTTTTTTGTCTCCGTCATCACGGCGAGCGAATTGCTGCATGGCGTTCACCGGGCCCTTGATGCCGGCGTTCGCGCTCGACGGTCGGCGTGGGTCAATGCCTTGCTCAACGTCGTCCCTATCCTCGACATTGACCTTGCGATTGCGAGGATGCATGCCGAGCTTTGGGCGGATTTATCGGCGGGGGGCAATCTGGTGGGACCGCATGATTTGTGGATCGCGGCAACGGCGGTGGCCCGGGGACTGCGTCTGCTCATCGTCAATGTCAGGGAATTCGAACGGGTTCCTGGTCTTGAGGTTGTCCGCTGGCTGCCGTCGTGACCCCGCTCAATGACGGCGGAGTCTAAGGCCGCAGGCGAGGGCAGCGCAACCTTGTCGCCAGCACCGACACCGCATTCCACGGTCGTGAGCGAGCGGTTGGGCGGTTTATCCCCTCCGTCCGTCAGTGGAGGTGCACGGAGCGGGTCCGGCCAGCGTGATGCCCCGAACCGGTGGCCGTGGCCCCGTATAGGGTCCCGCTGAAAAAGCTAGCGCCGCGCTCGCGGTGGTATAACGACGTGCCGTTAAGGAGTCCGGGGTATGCGGGCGAGCTGAAGCCCCTTTCCCCTTGTGGGGACGTGGCGCTTGTGCACGTCGGCTGTGGGCAGTCGCACGCAAGGGCCGCCAGGAGTGCAGAGTGGTTGCGACCGCTGCCAGCAAGCCAGCCTATAGGCTGCCCTAGACCCCGCGCCTCTGCAGGCCTCAGGTCGGCCGCCACCACTGCGCCGATTCGCCGGTCCGATCCCGGCGGGGAAGGCCTCGTGGCTGTCGGGGCCCATACGTCGACCGTCCCTGGACACGGCCGGAATGCGTGTGTCCGGCACCGGATGCGCGATGGCGCCCTTGCCCCGCGGCAGTTGACGGATCGCGGGGCGGGGGAGAAAATGAACCGAAAATGAACCGCGGTTCACGTGAACCGTGATTCAGTTCCAGGCCAAGGGACTTCAGGAGGTGGCGGCGGTGGAGTGGGAAGCGTTCAGCCCCAAGACCCCGTATCAAGACATTAAGTTTGAGCGGCGGGGTGCGGTGGCCAAAATTACGATCAATCGGCCGGAGGTCCGCAACGCCTTTAGGCCCAAGACGCTGTTTGAGATGCAGGAGGCGTTCCATCGGGTGGCGGAGGACCCCACGGTGGGCGTGGCCATCCTCACGGGCGAGGGCCCGCTGGCCTTCTGCTCGGGCGGGGACCAGCGCATCCGGGGCGACGCGGGCTATGTCGACGATGCCGGCGTGCCGCGGCTGAACGTACTGGAGCTCCAGCGGCAGATTCGGCAGCTGCCCAAGCCGGTGGTGGCGATGGTGGCGGGATACGCGATTGGCGGCGGCCACGTGCTGCATCTGGTGTGTGACCTGACCATCGCGGCGGACAACGCGGTGTTTGGTCAGACGGGCCCCAAGGTGGGCAGTTTTGACGGCGGATTTGGGGCAAGCCTGCTGGCGCGGACCATTGGATGGAAGCGTGCGCGCGAAGTGTGGTATCTCTGCCGCCAGTACTCGGCCCAGGAGGCTTATGATATGGGCCTCATCAACGCAGTGGTGCCTCTGGAGCAGCTGGAGACCGAAACCCTCCAGTGGTGCGATGAGATGCTGCAGAAAAGTCCCATGGCCCTGCGCTTCCTGAAAGTCTCGTTCAACGCCGCGGAGGATGGGTTGGTTGGGCTGCAGCAGATGGCCGGCGACATGACCATGCTGTACTACATGACCGAGGAAGCCCAAGAGGGTCGCAACGCGTATCAGCAGAAGCGCGCGCCGGACTTCACGCGCTTTGGGCGCCTGCCCTAAATGACACGGGTGGGCGGCGACCGGCGCGGGCGCGCCGGATCCTGGGACTGGCTCGGCCGCGCCGCGGCCATCCATCCGGACCGGGCGTACTGGCGGTCGGACCGGGCCACTTTCACCCTGGGAGCGCTGAATGCCCGGGTGGACCGCGTGGTGGGGCGGCTGGCCGACCGGGGGATCCAGCCGGGAGACCGGGTGGCGAGTCTCTTGGCCCCCGACTACCAGCATGTGGAGCTCCTGTTTGCGGCCATCCGGCTGGGGGCCATCCTGGTCCCCCTGAACCCCGCGCTCACGGGCGAGGAGCGTGCCGAGCGGCTCGACAGCGCCGATCCGCGCCTCGTGGTGGCCCCCGTCGCCTTAGGCGACTTGAGGGGGCGCGACCTGTTGGTGGTGCCGGAGGCGGCGCCGCCGGACGACGAGCTGGCCGCGGGCGTGCCGAGCCCGGTGCCGTACGAGCCGTCGGCCGACAGCGTCCAGTGCCTGATGTATACGTCGGGCACCAGTGGCCGGCCCAAAGGCGCCATGCTGACGCTGGGCCAGCACCGCTGGGCAGCTTGGGGATCTCAGCGCGTCTTGGGCCACGACCCTCAAGATGCCTGGCTGCTGACCCTGCCGCTCTTTCATGTGGGGGGGCAGGCCATCTTGCTGCGCGCCGTCCTGGCGGGGGCCAGGGTGGTGGCCTTGCCGCGGTTTGACGCGGCCCGCGCCGCCAGCCACCTGGCGGATGGCACGGTCACGCTGGCCTCGCTGGTCCCCACCATGCTCCAGCGGGTGCTGGACGTTGAGGCGGGCCGGTTCTCCCCACGACTCCGGGCCGTGCTCATTGGCGGCGGGCGCGCGGAGCCCGCGCTGCTTGAGCGGGCCTGGGCAGCGGGAATGCCTGTGCGCTCCACGTACGGCATGACGGAGACCGCGTCGCAGGCCGCCACCCTGGAGGCCCAGCATGCACCGGCGGGGCTTCACACGAGCGGGACTCCGCTCTGGGGCGTTGACGTGTGCATTGCCAACCCCGGGCCGGACGGGGTCGGGGACATCTGGGTAAGGGGCCCACAGGTGATCCAGGGGTATTGGGGGGAGCGGGCCCGGGATCCGGAGGACTGGTTTGCCACCGGAGATTTGGGCCGGATGGACGACGAGGGTCGGCTGGTGGTGGTGGATCGGCGCACGGATCTCATTGTCTCCGGGGGGGAAAACGTGTACCCCGCGGAGATTGAGCGGGTGGTCGCCCGCCACCCAGGCGTTCGGGCGGTGGCCGTCGTCGGGGCCTCGGATGCGGAGTGGGGACAGGCGGCCGTGGCGATAGTGGTGCCGTCGGAGGGCAGCACCCTCACGGTGGCCGGGCTCACCACGTTTGCCCAGGATCACCTGGCGCGGTACAAGGTGCCTCGGCGATGGATCATCGCGGAGTCGCTCCCGCTGACCGCAAATGGGAAAGTGTGGCGTGCGCGGCTTAGGGCACTGGTGGAGCGGGGCGAGCTCGCGTGACCGCGAGAGAGTGGTGGGCGCTGGCGCGCCCCCCCACGCTGCCGGCGTCGGTGGCGCCGGTCGCCGTGGGCGTCGCCGCCGGCGCGCTGGCCGGCCGGGTGAGCTGGCCGCTGACGGCCGTGATGCTGGCCGTGGCGCTCCTACTGCAGATCGGAACCAACATGGCCAACGAATATGCGGACTTTCGGCGCGGCGTCGACCAGGTGGACTCGGTCGGCATTGCCGGCTTCTTGGTGACGGGCCACATGACGGCGGCCTTGATTCGCCGGTGGGCGGCCGGCACGTTTCTGGTGGCGCTCCTGCTGGGGATGGTGTTGGTGGCAGCGCGGGGCCCTCTGCTCCTGGGGCTGGGAGCCCTGGGCGCCGCGGCCGCCGGCCTGTACAACGCCGGACGGCGGCCGCTGTCGGCCACGCCGCTCGGGGAGGCTGTGGTGTTTCTCATCATGGGGCCCATTGAGGTCATGGCGGCGGAATTGGCGGCCGTGGGGCGCGCCACGCCAGTGGGGCTTTTGGCGTCCCTGGCCGTGGGCTGCACGGTGGCGTCCATTCTCATGGCCAACAACTTGCGGGACCGTGTCCCGGACCGCGAGCGGGGCCGCCGCACGGTGGCGGTCCTCTTGGGGCCGCGCGATGCGCACCGGGGACTTGTGGCCTTGGTGGGCGCGGGCTTAGTGTTGCCGCTCCTTTTCGGCGCGGCGTCGCTGCTGCCCATTACCGCCGGTGTCCCGGTGCTGCTGCTGCCGTGGGCGTGGGCGCGGCTTCGCACCTTGGCGCGGCCCGATGGGCTCGCCCGCGGTGTCCTCGAGGCGGGGCGCATTCACTTGTGGTCCGGCTTGCTGTTGGCGCTGGGGCTGGCGGCCGGCGCCTGGGTGCGCTGACGCCACCGAAAACGAAAGGCGGGAAGCGGATGGACCGGTCGCTGGTGGTGGGGCGGGTGGAGAGCCCGAGTCAGGTGGCCGCCTGGGCCGACACCGTGGTGGACGCGGCGCGGAGCGCGGCCGCTCGCCGTGGCGAGGCGGTTTGGGTGGCTGCGCGCGCGGCGCTGGGGGATCCTGCCGCGGTGGACGCGCTTTCCGTGGCAAGCCCCGCGCTGGCTTGGGCCTTTCGCGAGCCGGATGGCCGGGTGACGCTTGGGTGGGGCGAGGCGCTGGCGGTGCGCGCTGAAGGCGAGCGGGCCCTCGAGGCGGCCGCGAGCCGCCTCGAGGGGCTCGTCACCGCCGCCAACCTGCCGCCTGACCTGTGGGTGGGGGGCGGAGCGGCATTCCAAGCCGGCCACTCGTGGCGCGGATTTCCCGATGCCAGTCTGGTGGTGCCCGCTCTGGCCGTCCGGCGCGAGCCGGACGGGTCGGGGTGGTGGCAGCTTGTGGTCCGGGTGGCGCCGTCGGAGCCTGTCCGGCTGCCTGCGCCCGGTCCGTGCGTGCCGCGGGCGGCCCAGTCTGCTCCGGGCGCGACACTCCTCACGACCCGCTTCGTCCCGCGCCCCGAGCGGTGGCGGGACCAGGTGGGAGTGGTTGTGCGCGCCCTCGACCGCGGCCGCGTGGGGAAGGTGGTGCTGGCGCGGGCCGTCGACCTCGGGCTGGCCGCGCCGGTGGACCTGGACGCGCTGTGGCGTGCCCTGACCCACGATGCGGCCGCCAGTGTGTTCCTGGTGCGCCAGGCGGGCGGCGTCTTTCTGGGGGCGACGCCGGAGTTGTTGGCGAGGGTCGAAGGCCGGCGCGTGCTCACGCAGGCGGTGGCGGGCACCGAGCGCGCCGATGCGGATCCGGGCGTGCTGTTGGGGCGCACCAAGGACCGCCGCGAGCATCGGGTGGTGGTGGAGGCGATTGCGCGCCGGCTGGGGCGGGTGGCGGACGGCGTGGTGACGGATCCCATTCGGGCGGTGCGCGCGGGGCCCGTGCGCCACTTGGTGACGCCGGTCTCGGGTTGGCTGAGGCCAGAGCATGGCCTGTACGACGTCGTGGGGGCGCTCCATCCGACGCCGGCCGTCGGAGGCGAGCCGCCCGGGGCTGCGCTGGCCTGGCAGCACCGGCTGGAAGCGACGCCGCGCGGCTGGTATGCCGGGCCCGTCGGCCTGGCCGAGGTGGGAGGAGCGTCGGGGGCGTTTTACGTCGGCCTCCGGTCGGCTTGGGTGCGTGGGCGTCGGGTGCGGCTGTTTGCGGGCTGCGGGCTGGTTCGGGGATCTAATCCGGACCAGGAACTTGCGGAGTCGAGTCAGAAGCTGGCGGTCATGGTGCAGGCGCTGGCGGGTGGGTCGTGATTGGCGACCCCTTGGGTGACGCGGCGGCAGGACTGGTCGAGGGGCTGTCGGCTGGTGGCGTGCGAGCCGCGGTGGTTTGCCCCGGGTCGCGCTCCACGCCCTTCGCGCTGGCGCTGGACCGCCATCCCGCTATCCGCGTCTGGATGCACCTAGACGAGCGGTCGGCCGCCTACTTTGCGCTGGGGCTGGCCCGCGGGCAGCGGGGCCCCGTCGTGGTCCTCACGACCTCGGGCACGGCCGTGGGCAACCTCCTGCCGGCCGTCCTGGAGGCCCGCCACGGTGGCGGCGCCCTCGTGGTGCTGTCCGCCGACCGCCCGCCTGAGCTTCGTCAGGTGGGCGCGCCGCAGACGATCGATCAGGTGAATCTCTTTGGGTCGGCGGCCAAGGCGACCTGGGATTTGCCGGTCCCCGACCGGGCGGCGCCCAGGGCCCACTGGGTCATGGCCGGCGTGCGGGCGGCCCAGACGGCCAGCAGCGCTCCGGCCGGACCCGTGCAGGTGAACGTGCCGGTGCGCGAGCCGCTCGTGCCCCAGTGGCCTGCAGCCGATGCCCAGCGGCCGCGCCCATCCGTGGCGCGGCTGGCTCGCACCACGGACTGGGGGGCCTTGGACGCGTTTGCGGCTGGCGAGCCGCGCGGGGTGATCGTGGCCGGCGCCGACAGCTTGCTGGGCGCCCGCTCTACCATCGCGCGGCTGGCGGACCGGTGGGGGTGGCCGGTGTGGGCCGACCCCCTCTCCAACTTGCGAGGGCGCATTCCCACGATCGCCACCTTTGACTGGCTGGCCCGGGCGCTGCCCCAGGAGTGCCGGCCGGCTAAGATCGTCCGCGTGGGCCCTGCGCCGACGTCGAAGGCCGCCAATCAGCTGATGGCCCAAGTGCCCACCGCAGTCGTGGACGCGGAAGGGTCTTGGCGGGATCCGGGGGGCTCCGCGGTGGTGTGGGTGCCCGCGGATCTGGAGGCGTGGGATGACGAGCCATGGCCCTGGCCGCTCCAAGCGTCGCGCCGCGCGGCTTGGCAGCAGGCGTGGACGCATCTGGACGAGCTGGCCGCGGCCAGGCTGGCGAGCCGGATCGCCGACGCACCGGGGGACCTGTCCAGCCACTGGGCCCACGCGCTGGCGTCGGTGGTGCCCGCCGACGCGCTGGTGATGGTGGGCAACAGCCTGCCGGTGCGGGACTTGGACCAGTGGTTTGCCGGATCTCAGCGCTTCCTGCTGTTTGGCAATCGAGGCGTGAGCGGGATTGACGGCGTGGCGTCTACAGGATTGGGGCTGGCGGCAGCCCGTGGCCAGCGGCTCCTGCTGGTGGTGGGGGACCTGTCATTCATCCATGACGTCAACGGCTGGCTGCCGGTCCGGCTCGGTGGCCTCGCGGCGACGGTGCTGGTGGCCAACAACGACGGGGGCGGCATCTTCAACACCTTGCCTCAGGCGGGGCTCCCCCCCGAGTCGTTTGAGCGCTTGTTCGGGACGCCGCACGGGCTGGAGCTGTCCGGCGTGGCGACCCTGTACGGCGGCCGCTATGAGAAAACGTCCACGTGGGCGGAGACGGCGGCCGCGCTGGCCGCGGGCCAGCGCCAAGGCGGCCTCGAGATTGTGGACTGGCACACCATGCCGCGGCCCGGGTATGCCGCCTGGCTGGCGGAGACCCAGGCGTGGCTGGCGAATGACCTGGCGGAGGTGTGGCATGCCCTGGTTTGAGGCGCCGGGCACCCGGCGGCCGCAGGCGCTCTGGTACACGGGGGCCGGGGACCGGGATGCGCCGCCCGTGTTGATGCTGCACGGGTTTCTGGGCACGCACGCGACCTGGCAGCCCTTGGCGCGCGTGCTGCGGCGGCAGCATCACGTGGTGCGGCCCGACCTGTACGGCCATGGGCGCTCGGGAATCCCCGCCGATGCCCAGCGCCTCAACCCGGACGGCCTCGCCCGCGATTTGCTGGCGCTGATGGCGGCGGTCGGCCGTGACCCGTTTTCCCTGGTGGGGTACTCGATGGGCGGCCGCATCGCGCTCCGCATGGCGGCGGCCGCTCCGGAGCGCGTGGCGCGCCTCGTCCTCGTGAGCACGTCGGCCGGCATTCCCGATCCGGAGGAGCGGCAGGCCCGGCGGCGCGCGGATGGTCGGCTGGCTGACCAGATCGACGAGGGCGGCCTTGACGGCTTCCTGGCCCGGTGGGACGACACGCCGGTGCTGGCTAGCGGGCGCCCGCTGACGCCAGGGGAGCGGCGCCGCCTGGTGCACGACCGGCGGCGGCACCAGCCGGCGGGCATTGCGGCGAGCCTCCGCCATACCGGAGCGGGCGTGCAGGTGGACAGCGGGCCCCTGCTGCGCGATTGGCGGGTGCCCACGCTTCTCGTGGCCGGCAGCCGCGACGAGAAGTATGCCGCCGCGATGCGGGCGATGGCCGCGGTGATGCCGGGGGCAGAGCTGGCAATCGTGGGGGGTGTGGGACACCGGGTGCCGCTGGAGGCGCCCGGGGAGCTCGCGGCCTTGGTTAGTCGGTTCCTGACCGCACGGCCGGCTCCGCCGGCTCCAGGACCCCCTGGGCATTCAGCCGGCTGACGGCGTAGTAGCTGTACCGCTCATCCCGGGCCGGCGGAGCCAGCCGGATGGAGACCGGGAAGGCTCCGGAGACTTTGACCACGTCACGCGGCACCACGCGCACCCACACCGACGGGTCGCCGGCAGGAATCCAGAGTGAGTCAGACTCCAGCAGCACATCATCCAGAAAAACGGGCATCATGTAAGGGAGCCCCCCCGGAGGCACCCCCTGCAGGTGGGCAGACGTCAGCGCTGACACTTCGGTGGAGGTGGCGGGGCGCACTTCGTATCCAAACCACCGCACGAAAATGCGGTAGTCGATGCGCACGTCGGCCGTCGAGAGGATCAAAATGGGACGCGTGCCACACCAGCACACCGTGGTGGTTACCACCTGATTCAGGCGGCAGGGCAACACTTCCGACACTTCGTAGGCGCCCCGTGTCAGATGGTGCAATCGCCGGCGGGCCAGCACTTCAATCTCGCGCGTCCGCATGATGTCCCAAAATGGCACCCAGTACTGCTGCATGGAACCTCCGCTCCCACCCGTGGCGCACCACGCACGCGTTGTTCGGCCTCATGCTGGCGCACGGTGCGGGGCCGGGTCAAACTTGTGCTGCCATTTGCCGAGCGGCCGCGCCGCTGTGACATACTGCGCACAGAGACGTGACCCATCCGGCGGCGGGTGCGGCCCGCGAAAACTTTTCGGGGAGGCTTCGGCTGTGCGGATGACCATTGTGCATCTCTATCCCCGCGAGATGAACCTGTACGGCGATCGCGGAAACGTGCTGGCGCTGGCCCGCCGTGCCGAGTGGCGTGGCTGGGACGTGTCTGTGCTGGATGTGGGGCCGGGGGACGCGGTGTCGTGGGCCGATGTGGACGTGGCCTTTATTGGAGGGGGCGAGGACCGCCACCAGGCATGGATCGCGGAAGATCTGGTGTCCCGGCGGGACGGGCTGGCGGCCGCGCTGGCGGATGGACTGCCCCTGCTGGCGGTGTGCGGAGGGTTTCAGCTGCTGGGCCGCGAGTACGAAGCGCAGGATGGCCGGGTGCTGCCGGGGGTGGGGTGGTTTGATGCCACCACGCGCGCGGGCGTCCATGGGCGGCACGTGGGCAATGTCATTGCCGTGGCCACCCTGCCGCTCGAGCCCTCCACGCTGGTGGGCTTTGAGAACCACGCCGGCGAGACGGCGCTGCACGCGGGCCAGGCTCCGCTGGCGCGGGTCACGACGGGGGCGGGCAACAACGGGCGCGACGGCACGGAGGGCGCGGTCAGGCTACATGCGGTGGGCACCTACCTGCACGGGTCGCTCTTGCCCAAGAACCCCCATCTGGCGGACTGGTTGCTGGCGCAGGCGCAGGTCCGGCGCACCGGGGTGTCCGACCTGCCTCCGCTCCAGGACGACTGCGAGTGGGCCGCGCATCGAGAGCGCCTCGCGCATCCGCGCGTGTAGGGAGCATGGGTCGGCCGGGCTGCGGTATACTGAATCGTCGGGTCGGCTGGGGGTCATAAAGAGAGAAGGTGCCCAGGATGGGCGACTTGTTGACGCCAGTGCACATTGTCCTGCTCCTGATTGTGGCGCTGTTGGTTTTTGGACCGAAGCGGCTGCCGGAGATTGGGTCAGGACTCGGGCGCGCGATTCGTGAGTTTCGGGGAGCCATGTCGGGCGTGATGGATGAGCCGGGCAAGGCGCCCACGTATCCCATGTCCTACGATGCCACGGGAGCGCCGAGCGGAGCGCGCGCGGACGGCTCGAGCCCGGCGACGAACAGCACCGAGGAGAACCACTAAGCGGGGTCGCGGTGTCTTGGAATCTCAGCACGGCCGGGGGGCGAGTGCGGTGCCCTGGCTGAGTGTGGGGATCGCTGTGTTTGTGGCAGCAGTGGTATGGATGGCGTGGCGCCGGCCGCGGCAGGTTGCGCGGGTGGCGCCGTTTGTGTCTCCGTGGCTCAAGGCCGGCCGCAACCTGCCGCGGGAGCGGCCCCACCGGAATCCGAGGAACCGCCGGGGGGATCGTACCTGACGAGCCGACCTCGTCGGACGGCCGATGGCGTGTGTCCCGTCACTATTCCCAAGCGGGGGGGATCCCATGACCGAGCCAGGAGGCGCCGTGCTGGGCCTCGTCGGCAAGACGCCGTTAGTGCCGCTGAGCGCGCTGTCGCAGGAAACGGGGGCCACGGTGTGGGCCAAGCTGGAGCGGCAAAATCCGGGGGGCTCCGTGAAGGACCGGACGGCTTGGGCCCTGATTCAGGACGCCGAGGAGCGAGGGCGGATTCAGCCAGGCAGCGTGTTGGTGGAAGCCACCTCGGGCAACACGGGGATTGCGCTGGCGATGCTGGCAGCAGCGCGGGGCTATCGGCTGGTGCTGGTGATGCCCGAAGGCCAGAGCATTGAGCGGCGCCAGTTGTTTTCGGCGTATGGCGCCACGGTGGTGGAGAGCCCCCGCGCCGAGCGAACGGCCGGGGCGGTGGCGCGCGCCAAAGCCATTGAGGCAGCTCTGCCCAATGCGTACATGACGCGCCAGCACGAAAATCCGGCCAACCCGCGGGTGCATGAGCGCACGACCGGGCCCGAGATTTGGTCGGCTACGGACGGCCGGGTCGACATGGTGGTGGCCGGCGTGGGGACCGGGGGGACGGTCACGGGGTTGGGGCGGTATCTCAAGAACCGCCGGCGCACTCTCGAGATGGTGGCGGTGGAGCCCGCCACATCGGCGGTGCTGTCTGGCGGGCCGCCGGGTGCGCACAACATCCAGGGCATTGGGGCGGGCTTTGTGCCCATCATCCTGGATCGCTCGGTCATTGACCGCGTGGTCGCGGTGACCGACGATGACGCGTGGTCCACCACCCGGTGGCTCGCGCAGCACGAGGGGCTGTTGGCCGGCATCTCGTCGGGCGCCGCCTACGCGGCGGCGCGGCAGGTGCTGCTGGAAACCGGCGGGCGCGGCCGCACGGTGGTCATCATGTTCCCCGATGGCGGCGACCGATACCTGTCGACCGGCCTCTACCCTCCGACCCCGCCGTTCCGCGAGGCATTTGGGATGGACCTTCCCGAGGTATAGCCAGGAGCGCCGCTGATGGGTCCACGCCGGCCACGGCACGGTGTGGACAGGCGGAAGGGAGATAGACGCCCTTGTGGCCTACCCACCAGCATCCCAAGGCCCTGCGCCACATTTGGGCCAGCTGGCTGTTCATGGTGCTGGGCAGCCGCTTCGGCAACTTGGTGCTCCCATGGATTGTTCTGAGGCTCAGCGGGTCGGCGTGGGAGGCCGGGCTGGTGCTGGCCCTGGAGCAGGTGCCCCCGCTGCTGCTCTCCGGCGTGATGGGCGCGCGCTTGTCCGCGCGGCGGCGGCAGGCCTGGGCGGTGGCAGGTACAGCGGCCGAGGCGCTGGTGTGGGTCCTCTTGGCCTGGGTGGCCGCGGGCCATGAACTGCGTGCGCCCATTCTAGGCGCGGCGGCGCTTGCGGTGGGTGCCGCTGATACCACCCGTGGCGTGGCATTCTCCGCGTGGCTGCCCGGGGCCGTGGGGCGCCGCTGGCTGCCCGAAGCCCACCGGCTGCTGGAGGGGGCCGATGCCCTGGCCACCGTGATCGGGCCGCTGGCGGCAGGGTGGCTGCTGATGGCGGGAGGCCGCGCACCCGTCCTCTTGGTCAACGGCGCGGCGCTGGGCGCTGCGGCGCTAGTGCTGTCACGGGTGGCTCCTGCAGGGGCGGGGGCGGGCGAGCGCCCGGCGGGGGCCACCGTCCGCTGGCATGAGGGGTTTCGGGCCCTGTGGCGCCGCGACCGTCTGCGCCTCGTGGCCGGCATCCGGCTGGCTTACGAATTGAGCGGGGCGGCGTTTATTCTGGTGCTGGTCCTCGTACAGCACACGCCCGGCCTCACGGTTGGCGACGCAGGGATCATCCTGTCGGCGGCTGGCGTGGGGGACGTGGCCAGCGTGGCGCTGCTGTCGCGCCTAGGGCGCTGGCCATGGCGGAGCGTGCTGGCCGCCTTCACCGTGGCGGCGGCGGCGGGGATGGCGCTGCTGGCCATCTCACGCAGCGTCGTCGCTGCCTCCGCAGCCATGTTTTTGATGGATGGGGCGCTGGCGGGCGGGTACCCCGTTTTGGGTGCCGCCATGCAGGCCCACACACCCGACGAGGACCTGGGGGCGGTGAGCGGGTCCAGCCACACGCTCTCGGCCGCCGAGCGGCTGGGGGCGCGCTTCTTTGGGGGCGCGGGCGGTGCGCTGGGGGCTCCCGCGTCCTTGATGCTGCTGGCCGGGCTCCTGCTGGGCGCGGGGGCGTGGTCCGCGGTGGGCGGCCGGCTCAGCGCCGCGGTGAGCGACCTTGGCGTGGGCGAGGGGTAAGCCGCGGGGCCGCGTTGACAGGTTCGCGCCGGGCAAGGCATACTGTCACGGCACGCGGGGGTAGATGGAGGACTGGTGCCTTCCACGGACTTCAAATCCGATGGCCGGCCGGCGGTCGGCGGTGGGTTCGATTCCCACATACTCCCGCCAATTTTGTGGAGGCACCTGGGCCCACCGCGACGCATCGATGCATGGGGAGCCTTCGCCACCCAGTGAGCCGACCCCGGGGCTCGTGGTGTGGTACCCTGAAGCTAGCAAGCCTAGCGAATGGAGCGTGCCGGCATGACTGAGGATGAAGTGGCGAGGCTGGATACTTTGCTGGAGCGGTTTCGGCGTGAGTGGATGGCCGGGGTGCGCCAGGCGGCGCGGGACGCGTCTGGCGGCCGCGGGGGCCGCGGCGCATTTCGGGTTCTGGAAGCGCTCGTAGGCGGCGGCGAGCGATCGCCGTCGGAGTTGGCCGATGACGTTGGGGTGCGCACCAGCACGATGACGACGCATCTCGACAGGCTGGAGGAGTGGGGCTGGGCCGAGCGCCGGGCCGATCCGGGACATGGGTCGCGCGTGCGGGTGGCGGTCACCGAGCCAGGGCGCGCCGCCTACCAGCGCTTTGAGGCCGGTCGACACGTTGTGCTGAAGAGCCTGCTGGAGCGCGTGCCGGCCGACCGGCGGCACGCCTGGGCAGACGCCTTGGAGGCGTGGGCGGACAGCCGCCGCACCGCGGAGGTGCCGTCGTGAGCATGCACGGCATGCACGCCGTGTGGGAGCAGCGGCGGTCGCTTGGGTACATGGAGCAGGGCAAGCCCACCAAAGAGACCGCGCGGCGGCTCCTGCGAACGCTGGGCCCCCACCGCCGGCTCATCGCTGGTGCACTGGCGCTCACCGTGTTGGGCGTGCTGCTGGGCTTGGTCCCGCCCCTGCTGATGCGGCAAATCATTGACAGCGCGATTCGCCAGCGCAACTACGCCTCCCTGTGGTGGCTCGCCGCAGGCCTGCTGGCGTTTCCCGCCGTGGGCGCCGTGGTCAGCGTTGGGCAGAGTTACTTGAACGCCGTGGTGGCTCAGGCGGTCATACATGACCTGCGCACGGCGATGTACCGGCACGGCCAGCGCCTGGGCATTCGGTTTTTTACCAAGACGCCGGGTGGGGAGATCCACTCGCGGCTGGTCAACGACTTGAACGCGGTGCAAAACGTCCTGAGCCGCACCATGACGGGACTGTTTGTCAACGCGCTGACCGTCACGCTCACGCTGGCGACGATGTTCATCATCAACTGGGAGCTGGCGATCGCGGCGGCGTTGGTCCTGCCGGCCTTTGCGCTTCCGGTCCTGAGCTTTGGCCGGCGCACCTACGACGCCATCAACCGAACGCAGGAGTCCATGTCGCAGATGACGGCCCACCTTGAGGAAACCTTGACCCTGTCGGGAATTTTGGTCGTCACCAGCTTTGGCACCCGGCCCCGCGAGGCGGACCGGTTTGCTCGGTACAGCGCCGCCGTCCGCACCAATCAGGTGCGGCAAAGCATGGTGGGCCAGTGGCTCAGCATGGTGGTGCGCATTCTGTCCGCGCTGGGGCCCGCACTCCTCTATGGCTATGGCGGATACCTGGTGATCACGCACCGGGCGGAGCTGGGCACCATCGTGGCGTTTGCCACGTACCTAGTGCAGCTGTACAGCCCGGCGTCGTCACTGGCGGGGTCCAATACCACCCTCATTGGCGGCCTGGCGCTGTTTGACCGCATCTTTCGCTTTCTGGACTTGCCGGTCGACGTGCCCGAGCCCGCGGCGCCGCGCGCGTTGCCCGGCGCCGTGGGGGTGGCGCCGCTTCCCTTGGAGTTTGACCGCGTGCACTTCGGATACAAGCCCCACGAAGAAGTGCTGCACGGGGTGTCGTTCGTCGCCCAACCCGGTCAGCTGACGGCGGTCGTGGGACCATCGGGGGCCGGAAAAAGCACGATCTTGTCGCTGGGGGCGCGCTTCTACGACCCCGAATCCGGTGCGGTGCGGCTGGGAGGGGTGCCGCTGGCGGAGCTTGCGGAGTCGGAGCTCCGGTCCGCCATGGCGGTCGTGACCCAGGAGCTTTATCTGTTTCACACGACGCTGGCGGACAATATCCGGTACGGGCGGCCCACGGCCGACGACGCGGCCGTGCGGCAGGCTGCCGACGCCGCGCAGCTAGGTGACCTCATCGCGGCCCTGCCGGAGGGGTTGGAGACGGTGGTGGGCGAGCGCGGGTACCGGCTGTCCGGTGGGGAGAAGCAGCGCGTCGCGATTGCGCGGGCTATTTTGAAAAACCCCAGCGTGCTGCTGCTGGACGAGGCGACGAGCTCGTTGGACAGCCACGCCGAGCGCCTGATTCAGGAGGCACTGGACCGGCTCTTCCAGGGACGCACGGTCGTGGCCATCGCTCATCGGCTCTCCACCGTGCTCGCGGCGGATCAGATTCTGGTGGTCGCGGGAGGCCGGATTCGCGAGCGGGGCGCCCACGCGCAGCTCCTGCGCCAAGGCGGCCTGTATGCCGCGCTGTACCACGAGCAGTTTGACCCGGGCCTGGTGGCGACGGACGTGGCCCGCGATCCCGCGGCGGCGGCGCAGTAGGGTGCGGCAACCAGTGAGCCGCACCGATCGTTGTGAGTGGCGAGCGGTGAGTGCCTGGGTGGGGGGCTAGGGCATGGCGCAGGTGGCTACTGAAGCCGCGATGCCGGTCATCACGGCGGGGCAGCGGCGATGGCGCTCGCTGTCCCGCCATCCCCTGTTCTGGACGGGCAGCACGCTGTTGGTGCTGCTGGCCCTCTTTTCATTTGTTGGGCCCGACATTTACCCGAAGAGTCCAATCGCCACCCACATTGCCCATACGCTGGCGCCGCCCGGCGGGGCGTTTCCCCTGGGGGCTGATGTCCTGGGGCGCAACGAGCTGGCACGCCTGATGGTGGGTGGCCAGGGATTCTTGCTGGTGGGATTTGTGTCGGCCGCCATGGCGTCGGCCCTGGGCGTGCTGATTGGTTTGGTGTCGGGCTTGGCCGGGGGGCTTGCGGACCGCGCGTTCATGTGGTTCACCGACACCGTGCTGGGCATTCCCCAGCTGGTGCCGCTGTTTTTGGTGGTGGTGCTGTTTCGGCCCAATGATGGCACGATGATTGCCGTCCTGGGTTTGACCGGGTGGCCCCTCGTGGCGCGCCTGGTGCGTGGCGATGTGCTGTCTGCCCGGGAGCGCGAGTTCGTGGAGTCGGCCCGGTCGGGCGGGGCGACGCCGGGCCGAATCATGCGCCGGCACCTTCTGCCCAACGTGATGGGGACGGTGGTGGTGGCGGCCAGCGGCCAAGTCAGCACCACGCTGTTGGTTTTGGCCACTGCAAGCTTCCTGGGATACGGGCTGCCTCCGCCCAACCCCAACTGGGCGGGGATGGTGGCGTCGAGCCGCCAGTACCTGTATGACAACAGCTGGTGGCTCCTGTGGCTGCCGGGCTCGGCGTTTGTCTTGCTCCAGCTGTCGGTGAACTTTGTGGCCGACGCGCTCCGGCAAGCCTTCGACCCGAAAAATCAGCGGGGGCTGGCGTAGTGCTGGCGTATCTGGGCCAGCGCCTGCTGCAGGCGCTGCTTGCGCTGTTGGGCATTGCGGTGATTATCTTCTTCGTCCTCCACCTGGATGCGGCCAGCCCGGCGCGCGCCGAGCTGGGGCTCCGCGCGTCGCAAAAGGCTATTAACCAGCTGAACGCGGAGCTGGGCCTCAATCTGCCCCTGCCCCTGCAGTTTTGGACCTGGCTGCGCTCCACGTTCTTTGCGCCCGGCCTGATCCTGCAGTGGCTGCGGTTCCTGCCTCGCACCCTGGAGCTGGCGGCACTGGGCATTGGCTTGGCCTTTGCGTCGGCGGTGGGACTCGCGTCGTGGCAGGTCGAGCACCCCAACACATGGGGGGATCATCTGCTGACGGCGGTGCTGTACGTCCTGAATGCGACGCCCGCGTTTTGGCTGTCGCTGCTGCTGGTGTGGGAGCTGGCATTGAACCTGCTTCTCCTTCCACCCGACGGCGTGCCGTCCGCCACCCACCTCGGGTTCTGGGAGTGGGGACTGCATATGATCATGCCGGTCGCCACGGTGTATGCCGCGGCGGTGGGGGGATGGACCCGGTACCTGCGTGCGGCCCTGGAGGAGTCGATGGAGACCGACTTTGTGCGAACGGCACGTGCCAAAGGGGCGGACGAACACCGCGTGCTGCACCGGCATGCGCTGCGAAACTCCCTGCTGCCGCTGCTGACGCTGGCGGGCACCTCGTTTCCGGTGCTGATCAACACGGTGATTGTGGTGGAGGTCGTGTTTTTCATCCCCGGCGCCGGTGCGCTGTTCTATCGCGAGCTCAACAGCTTGAACTTCGGCCCCGCCACCAGCCTGGCGTTTCTGCTGGCCGCCGTGGGCGTGCTGGGCGGCGTGCTGGCCGACATGAGCTACGCGGTGGTGGACCCGCGCATCCAGTACCGCTAGCGGTCGGCGCCTTTTGGGGCCGTGTAGGCTTGGGGATGCTTGAGGGCCGTGTCGTGGCGCCCACACGTGCGAAAGACCAGGACGTTGCCGGCCGCGAACCGACACGTCAGGCGCAAGTCGCGGAATGCCCGCGCCTCCCAGATTCCGGGCACGCCCTCCATCTTCTTTAGAGGCAGGCTGGGATAGTTGCGGTCCGCTTGCAGGGGATCCACGGCCTCCAGGCTCGCTCGCCGATCCTGGGGCTGGAGCTCTTCGTAGGCGTGGACAAATCGGCGTGCAAAATCGGCAGCCACGCATCGCCGCCCTCCGGAGGGCGGCGGATGCCTTCTCTCCGGGGCGACCGGTAGGTGTCAAGCCCCGCGGGACCTGTCAGCGCAAGAAAGCGACGGTCCTTCTTTACGGGGGATCCTCGGGGGGATTGATGGCCACGCGGTTGGGCAGGGCCGGGGGCTGGGGCGGGCCGGCCCCATACCGTTCCGGGTGGCGGGCGCAGGCCGCCGCCAGGACGGCGGCCCGTTGCTGCGGGATGCCTTTCATGGCGAATGGAACTATACCATCATGCCATGATGTCTTTATTATAACGGGGGCTCCTTAGTTCGAGATTGGTAGGCCATCCCCTTTCTTAAGAAGAAGATTTTTGGTGAGCGCACGTGCGCCAGCAGACGGGTGTTGTCCGATGGCGTCCCGGCGGGCGGGTATCCCGGGGGCGGCGGCATGACGCCCGTGCCTACCAGAATGTCTCCCACAAGAGAAAGATGCCCCCGATATTTTTTGCGCTGTGGACGGAGGTTCCGGTAGGAGGACCAAATGTTAGCCAGCGCCGGGACGTGCTTCGGCGGGGGCTCCTGCGGCAACGCGATGCGGTGACGTTCTTTGGGCAGGCGGCCGCCTTCGGGACCTAGCTTGCGCGGAACCCCGCCGAGTGGTCTATGGCTTCCCATAGTGATAGCGTGCCTGCAAGAGCACAAGATCGTCCCCGGCCAGTTGGTACACCAACCGGTGCTCCTCCGTGATGCGTCGCGACCAGGCGCCAACAATCCCATATTTCAGCGGCTCCGGTTTGCCGATCCCGGTAGTGGGGTGACGCAAAGCGTCATCAACCAACCGGTTGATGCGCGTGATCAACGCTCGGTCATTGCGCTGCCAGTAGCCATAATCTTCCCAGGCTTGCGGTGTGACGACGAGCCTCACGTCCGGTCCAAGGGATGTTCGGTGATGTTCCCTCGTGAGGCGGCGTCGGCGGCATCGAGCAGTCGGCGCGCGTTGGCCGGCGAACGGAACAGATACGCCGTCTCCTGCCAGGCGGCGTACTCGTCCGCCGACATGAGCACGGCATTGCCGCCCTTGGACGTGATCACGATGGCCGCTCGGTCATCGTTCACCTGTTGGATGAGCGGAAACAGACCGCGGCGAGCCTCACTCGCGGTAATGGCCATCAGAACCACCCCTTCATCTGGTACCGCATATCGTACCACACTTCAGGCTCGACCTGGCCAAATCACATCACGACGACCGCCCCAGGATGCGGCTCATCTGATCGGCCGCTTCGCCCTTGGTGAGCCCGTCCCGCACGCGGATGCGGTGCGCCGTAAGCCACGGGTCTGCTTAGGCATCGCGGGATCCTGCCGCCAGGAGGCGTCGGGATCCTTCCAGCCGGCCTGCGCCATGGCGGCTTCCAGGGCATCATGCGCGCCTTCCCGCGTGGTTCCGTCCGGGAAGTGCAGACCCAACTCGCGAGCCAGCGCCACCCTCTTGGCGGACGGGGGCAGTTGGCGCCGCTTGGCGTCCTTGCGGGCAAAGCCGCCCCCGTCCTGGCCGCGCACCCAGTCCTCCGCCACACCCTGCGCATACTCCAGCGGCAGGGGGTCGGGATGGAGCGTGACGGGCGCACCGGCCCAAGCCTGCACGCGGTAGCCGTGCCCGTCGGGGATGAGTTGGACCCGGCGCCCCGGCCCGGCCTGGAGCGTCAGCCGCCCGCTCTGGCGCTGCCACGCAAACGCGGAGCGCGTGAGCAAGTCGCACGGCGTGGCCACCAAGGTCGCAGTCGTGGGCAGACCGTCCGGCTCCTCGGCGGCGGGTGCGCTGAGGCCCGGCACGTGGGGACCCCGAGGCGCGGCGGGCGCCACCGTGACTCCGAGGTCTTGCAGGGCCGACAGCGTGGCCAAGTCGTGCCGACTGTCGGCCACATCCAGCACCAAGCAGTCGGTCTTGTCGGGGGCGATGCGAAGCCCTCGGCCGACCATCTGAATCCACAAGGGGCGGCTCTGGGTGGGCCGGGCCAACAGCACGGCCGAGATCGTGGGCTCGTCCCAGCCTTCGGTGAGGAGCATGGCGTTGGCCGGCACCTGCACCTCGCCGGTGCGGAGCGCCTGAAGGCGGCGGGAATCTTCGCATCCTGACAGGCGTCGGCATGCGGAGTTTGTAGGCCGTCGAAAACCGCCGCCGGTAGGTGTGCACTTCAATCTCGGGCTCTTGCGTTCGAATCGCCACGGACATCATCTCCCCAGAGTCGTTCATTTTAGCAGAGGTATATGACTAAAACCACTGAATACAACCACTCTGGCATAGAGGGTAGCGTCGGAAATCCTACTGTCCTGAATCATGTTATCGCGCGAGGCACTGTGTAAGGGTTGTATGGGGGGCACCGGAGCGCGAGCTTCGCATCCCACGGGGGTCGGCCGGCGCACTTGACCGCGGGCGGGGTCCAGCCATAATAAATAGGCGCTGCGCGTGCGACTTGCCGATTTAAGGATCAGGCGACCAGACGAACGGAGGCCAAGCTATGCCAAGCATCGTGATTTATGGAACTCCCACCTGAGGCGATTGCATCGGAGCGAAGGCGTGGCTTTCGCAAGCAGGCCTCCCGTTTGCCTATCATGACGTGACGGTGGATGCCGAAGCCCGCGACCGGTGGCTCGAGCTGTCGGACGGGGGCAACCCGACGATTGTGGTGGACGGCCGCATCGTGATGGCGGGGGGCGTGTTCACGCCCGCCATCTTTGATGGTGTGCTGTCGCTGGGGAACCGTCGAGAGCCGGCGGACCATTAAGGCGCCCGCCGGCGTTCGGCTGTTCCCGGATCTACTCCAGGACGATAGTGACGCGGTCTCCGCGGTCGCTGTCCACCTCCAGGATCTGGCCGATCCCGGCGTGGCGGATCAGGTCCACCAGCTCGTCGATGCGGATGACGGTGTGGTTGACCGTGACGTGACCGCCTGGCAGCCACCGGCCCACTTGGCTCACCAAGCCCAGCGGCAGGCGCACATTGACCTGTTCGCCGGTGTGCGACTGCGCCCGGATGCGCAGATGCCGCGGGCGGGCAGCGGTGGCCGCGGCGTCGTCCATCGCCTGGTCGGGCGCCAGCAAGCCCTCGGCCACCTGATGCAGCATGCGGCGCAGGTGCTCGGCGCGATCCCCTTCTTCCAGCGCCGCGGGGTGAGCATCCAGCGCCGCGTACAGGCGGAACGCCTCGTCCTCCGTGACCCGCCCCTGCGCCAGCATCGTGAGCACCTGCTGCTGTTCACTCGTCATCGCGAACCTCCTGTCGTCGTGTGGGGTGTCGTGTCGCCGGGGCCCTCCGGCCGCCCCTGCGGTCTGCCCTTATGGCCGGCGCCACAGCCACAGCGGACCATGGCGGCTGTTGGCCGTCAATGCGAAGAGCCGAACATTGGCCTCCCGTACAGGGGGGGCGGCGTGTTCCACATGTTCAAACCGGTTCCCGGGTGTTATACGTAGGAGGGAGGCGAGAGCCGTGGATTTTGACTTGACGCCGGATCAGACGCTGATTCGCGCCACCGTAAGAGACTTTGCCGACCAGGTGGTGGCGCCGGGCGCCGCCGAGCGTGACGAGACCGGCGAGGTGCCCTTAGACATCATGCGCCAGATGGGCGAGCTCGGCTTTTTTGGCATCCCGTTTCCCGAGCGCTGGGGTGGGTCGGATGGGGACACGGTGAGCTATGCCTTGGCCGTGGAGGAGATTGGCCGCGTCGATGCCTCGCTGGGCCTGGGATTTGCGGCTCACGTGTCGCTGGGGTGCTCGCCGCTCTATCTGTACGGGTCAGATGCCCAGCGGGAGCGGTTTCTCATCCCGGCGGCGACGGGCCAGTACTTGGCGGCGTTTGGGCTCACCGAGCCTGGGGCCGGCTCGGATGCCGGCGGCACGGCCACTCGCGTCGAAGAGACCTCCGAGGGCTATCGCATTACCGGCACGAAAATTTTCATCACCAACGCCCTGCACGCGGGGTACATCGTGGCCACCGCGCGCCAGCCAGAAGACCAGCGCATTTCCTCCTACATTGTTCCCGCCGGCACGCCCGGGCTGACCGTCCGTGCCGACTACCGCAAGCTGGGCATGCGGTCATCCGAAACCTGCGAAATTCATCTGGATGGCGTCGAGGTGCCGCGCGATCTGCGACTGGGGGAACCCGGCCGCGGATTTCGCCAGTTCCTGGAGATTTTGGACGGGGGCCGCATCAGCATCGGCGCGCTGTCGGTCGGAGTGGCCCAAGCCGCGCTGGACGCGGCGCTGGCGTACAGCCAGACTCGGCGGCAGTTTGGGCACGAGCTGGCGCACTTTCAGGCCATTCAGTTCAAGCTCGCCGATATGGCCATGGAGGTGGAGCTGGCGCGGACCATGGTGTTGAAGGCGGCGTGGCTCAAGGATCAGCACCGCGAGTACGCCAAGGAGGCCGCGATGGCCAAACTGTTCGCGTCGGAGGCCGCCATGCGGGCGTCGCTGGAGGCGGTGCAGATTCACGGTGGTTACGGCTACATGCGCGACTACCCCGTAGAGCGCTACATGCGCGACGCCAAGCTGCTGGTGATTGGGGAGGGAACGTCCGAGATTCAGCGGCTGGTCATCGCGCGGCAGCTGCTGCCCCGGTGAACACGCTCTTGGCGTGGATCGACGCGCTGCCGGCGGACCACCCCGCCCGCTGCGCAGACCGTGGCGGTCCGCTGCCGCTGGGCTCGGGCCCGTTTGGGGTGGCGCGCATGGACCCGGGGCTCTGGCTGGGGGCCTGGCGAGCGGGGGCGCCGGTATGGTGGCGGACGGCGGGCAGCCGGGGCTGGCTCTCGCCCGGCGCGGGCCGGCCGGCTCCGCGCCCCCTCGGGCCCGCGGACGCCGCACTGCTGTGGCCGCGCCCCACGGGTGTGCTGGTGTTTTCGCACCGAGCGCTGTGGGCCGCGATTTGCGGAGCGGCCGCGCTGGGCGCGGTCGGGCGGGTGGGCGGCCCTGTCGGGTTTGTGCATGGCGCCGCCGCCTGGCTCGAGGGCCAGGCGTTTGGCGCGGGTCCGCTGCTGTACGCGGATCCGGCTGTGGCGGGCGCTGTGACGGACGGCACGCGGCGATGGGCGTGGGCGGATGAGCTGTTGGGCGCGTATCGCCGCGTGGCGCCGGATGACGCCTGGGATCCGGGGACTCGGGCGGTGGAGGGCGGGGCACGCGTCAAGAGTGCCCGGCTGTTTGATGGCTGGTGGCGCGACGGCGGCCTGGTGCCGGCTCGGTTCCCAGGCGGCTCGTGGCCCCTGGCCGGCGGAGCGAAGTGGGAGTGCGAGGAGGAGAAGGCATGACGGCGGTTCAGGCAAGCTTGGCGGGGACGGTTTTCAAGATGCTGGTGGCGGTGGGCGATCGGGTCGAGGTGGGTCAGGAAGTGGCGCGGCTCGAATCGATGAAGATGGAGATTCCGGTCGAGTCAGAGGTGGCGGGCACGGTGCGCGAGGTGCTGGCGGTGGAGGGCACGTTTGTCAACGAGGGAGATCCCCTAGTGATTTTGGACTGACGCCGGGTCCGGGCCACGCCACATACATGATGGGAGCGATCACATGGACACCAATGAGCTGAGAGAGCGGCGCCGCAAAGCTTTGGCGGGCGGTCCGCCGCGCTATCACGAGCGCTTGGCGGCCGCGCACAAGCTCCCGGTCCGCGAGCGGCTGGCGCTGCTGTTGGACCCCGGCTACGTGGAGGACGGCGTGTTTGCCAACGCCTTGGACGACGAGCTGGCGGCGGACGGCGTGATCACCGTGACGGGCACGATCGAGGGGCGGCGGGTGGTGGTGATGGCCAACGACCCCACGGTCAAAGCCGGATCGTGGGGGGCCCGCACGGTTGAAAAAATCCTGCGGGTCCAGGAGCAGGCCGAGCGCTATCAATGTCCGATTTTTTACCTGGTCGATTCGGCGGGAGCGCGCATCACGGACCAGGTGGAGATGTTTCCCGGCCGGCGGGGAGCCGGCCGCATCTTCTACAACGAGGTGAAGCTGTCGGGGCGGGTGCCGCAAATCTGCCTGCTGTTTGGCCCGTCGGCGGCTGGTGGGGCCTACATTCCCGCCTTTTGCGACGTCGTCGTGATGGTGGACCACAACGCCTCCATGTATCTGGGATCCCCGCGCATGGCCGAGATGGTGATTGGCGAAAAAGTGACTCTGGAGGAGATGGGCGGGGCCCGCATGCACTGCACGGTGAGTGGCACCGGGGATTTGCTGGCCCCCGACGAACCGACCGCCATTCGCTGGGGGCGGCAGTACCTCCAGTATCTGCCGGACAACTTCGAACAGGAGCCACCGTCCACCATGGCGCAGCCCGCGGCGGCGGTGGACTGGTCGCGGATCATTCCCGGCAATCAGAATGTGCCCTTCGATGTAAAGCAAGTGATCGAGGGGTTGGTGGATGCGGGATCCTTCTTTGAGCTGAAGCCTCTCTGGGCGCCCGAGTTGGTGATTGGCTTCGCCCGCCTGGACGGCTCGCCGGTCGGCATCGTGGCGAATCAGTCCAAGGTCAAGGGCGGCGTCTTGTTTGTGGACTCGTCCGACAAGGCCAGCCGGTTTATCACCCTGTGCGATGCGTTTAATGTGCCGCTGCTGTTTTTAGCAGACGTGCCCGGGTTTATGATTGGAACGAAGGTGGAGCGGGCCGGGATCATTCGCCATGGTGCGAAGCTCGTGGCGGCGGTGTCAGAGGCCACGGTGCCGAAAATTTGTGTGGTGCTGCGCAAGGCCTACGGCGCCGGGCTGTACGCGATGGCGGGCCCTGCCTTCGGGTCGGACGCGGTGCTGGCGCTGCCCAGCGCGCAAATTGCGGTGATGGGGCCGGAGGCGGCGGTCAACGCCGTGTACTTCAATCGCATTCAGGAGTTGGAGGGCGAGGCGCGCACCCGGTTTGTGGCGGAGAAGCAGGCCGAGTATCGGGAGGACATTGATATCCTGCGGCTGGGGGCGGAGCTGGTGGTGGACGACATCGTGGAGCCCGCCAGCCTGCGCGGGGAACTTGTGAGCCGGTTTGCGCGGTACCGTGGGAAGGATCGGCACTTCAGCCGGCGGCGCCACCCCGTCACCCCGGTGTGACGGCCCGAGGTCAGGCGAACCGCGAAGAGGAAGGGGTGGCAAGATGCGGCTGCCGGATCGGGTGGTGCTGCGCGATGTATCACCACGGGATGGACTGCAATCGGAGCCGGTGATTGTGTCCACGGAACACAAGCTGGAGCTGATTGACGGATTGGCGCAGGCTGGGGTGTCGCGCATCGAGGCGGTGTCGGTGGTGCATCCGAAGTTGCTGCCCCAGTTGGCCGATGCCGAGGCGGTGATGGCCAACTTGACCCGGCGCGCCTACTGCCGCTATGCGGTGCTGGTGCCCAACATTAAGGGGGCTCAGCGGGCGGTGACCATGAACCCCGATGAGATTACCGTCTTTCTGTCGGCTAGCGAGACGCACAACTGGAAAAACGTCCACCGGAGCATCACCGACTCGCTTCAGGAGCTTCAGACCGTGTGCGACATGTCCCGTGCCCATCACGTCCCGCCCAGTGCCGTCATTGTGGCGTCCTTCGGCTGCCCCTACGAGGGCGAGGTGCCCACGTCGGTGGTAGTGGACCTCGCGTATCGGCTGTTTGGCATGGGGGTCCGCGAGATCACGCTGGGGGACACCGTGGGGGTGGCCAATCCCAAGAAGGTGCAGGCTATGTTCAGCCAGCTGCGCCAGGACATTCCGGGCCTGAATCTGGGCGGCCACTTTCATGACAATCGCGGCACCGCCCTCGCCAACATGCTGGCGGCCATCGATGTGGGCATCACCCTGTTTGATACAGCGCTGGGGGGCATCGGAGGGTCCCCGTTCTCCCCGGGGGCGGGTGGGAACCTCGCGACCGAAGATGCCGTGTACATGCTGGAGGAGTCGGGGGTGGCCACGGGCATCAACCTGGATGCCCTGCTGGCGTTGGGCGATCGGCTGGAAGAGTGGGTGGGACACCCGCTGCCGTCGCGGGTGCGCCGCGCCCGGGGCCGCATGGTGCCCGTCGGACCCCAGGGGTATGTGCATGACTGAGCCCGGTGTTCTGGTGGAGCACGAGGGGCGGGTCGCCACACTGCGCCTGAACCGCCCGGCGGCGGCCAATGCGCTGAACAGTGCCGTGATCGACGAGCTCATCGACCGGCTGGCCGACGTGGGGGCGGAGGACGGGACGTCGGTGGTGCGCCTCACGGCCGCGGGGAGCCGAGCCTTTTGTGCAGGCGCCGACTTAAAAGAAGTCGGCGCCTTGGATGGCGTGGATGCCGTCCGCCGGTACTTCGGTGGGATGGCGCGGCTCATCGAGGCCATGGAGCGCTGCCCCAAGCCACTGGTGGCCGCGGTGTTTGGCTACACGCTGGCGGGGGGGATGGGGCTGGCGGCCGGCGCGGACTTGGTGGTGGCCGCGGACAATACGGTGTTTGGACTGCCAGAGATTCAGGTCGGCCTCTTTCCCATGGTGGTGATGGCCCCGATCTCCCGGCACCTGGGGCGCCGGCGCACGTTGGAACTGGCATGGACGGGAGACCGAATGGATGTGGCCACCGCGGAGCGGTGGGGGTTTGTCAACCGCGTGGTGCCCGCCGAAGAGTTGGACGCCGGAAGCTTGGCGTACTGCCAGCAGCTGGCTCAGCACAGCGCCTTTATCTTGCGCATGGGCAAGGAGGCGGCGGGGGTGTTTCCCAGCCTGCCGGCGGGGGAGCAGATGCGCTATCTGCGGGAGATGGTGGGCTTGGTGGCCCTCTCAGACGACTCGCGCGCAGGGCTGGCGGCTTTTTGGGCCCAGCGGCAGCAGGCCGACGGCAAGAAGCCCTAGGCATCGAGCCGGGCTCGGGGTTTTCTGGAGCACGGGAGCGAAAAAGGCCAAGAGAGGGCTTGGGGCCTTATCACCATGCACGTCGCCGCCCGGTCACGCGAGACCTGCTGATTCGCCTGGCCGCTGGCCTTGTGGTGGACAGGGCGAGGCCTTATGATTGGAACATAAGTTCTAATCAAGGGTGAGGACACGTGTTCATGGCATTCGAACTGCGTCAGGTGGCGTCTCCGGGGCTGCCTGCGGCCGCAGAATATGTGGTCCTGCACGACGGCAAAGTTTTTGATGCCTCGCTGCCCCTGTGGGATCAGGGGATCCGCTGGGCCATGGCGGAGTCAGAGCTGCGCTGGCATGCCCCCACCGCGGTGCGCTGCGACTGGCAGGCATCACTCTACCGCGATCCTCAGCGGAACATGGGCCATCAGCTATCCCAGTGGGGAGGGCCATGGGCGCTGCCAGATGTGCGCCGCGGGTGGGTGGCGGTGAGCGTCCCCACCCCTCGAGATTGGAGTGCGCTGGCAGGCATGCTGGTGCCGGCCGAGGCGGGGTGGATTCGTGGGGGGGTGGCTGAGCATCCTCTGCTGGCCGGATGGGTGGCGCGGGCCGGCGAGGCGCTGGGGCTGCCGATGTGGGAAGCCGGGGTGCCGGGGCGCTGTTGGGTGGCGGGGCCGGCAGAGACCGCGGCGGCCTGGGCCAGCTTTCCGCTGAAGGCCGTGCCAGTGGCGCTGGCGGACAGAACGCGCTGGCGGCAGCTCCACTGGGAGCGGGTGGGCGATGTGCCAGGGCTGGCTCGGCGATTGGCGCGGTCGCCATATCTGGCGGCCGCGGCGCCGCCGCTCCTGGTAGTGGAGCGCCGCTGGCCCGATCCGCTGGAGGTGGGCCTGCGGTCGGTGTGGATCGAGATGGTGCAGGAGCTGGCAGGGAGGCTCAAGGCCGGGCGATGGGTGGCGTCGGGCCTCCGCGTTACTTGGGAAGGGGAGGCAAGCTCCCCGGTCGAATGGCGTCGGCAGTGGCCCGCGGGGGTGCAGGACGCCACCCGGCTGCTGTTGCGCGTCCTTGCCCTCGTGGCGCCCCAGGGCGTGGATCCGCCGATTCGGGTGGCCATTGAAGCGGACCAGCTGTCGGCCGCTCCCGATTCCCAACTAACATGGTGGGGGAGCGCGGCACCTCGCGCGGCGGCAGCGGGGCCGCAGGCCCTGATGCTGTCCATGGCGCGGTGGGAGTCGGCGCGGGAGCGGCGATTAGCCCTGTGGGATCCCTGGCGGAGTGCGGCACGGTGAGTCGCTGGCAGGCGATTGAGGTGAGGGTGGCGGCTGGGGAGCCTCGTCGGTTCCGGTGGCGGCGCCACTGGTACCGTGTGGAGCACATTTTGGACCAGTGGCAGGACCAGGGGGCCTGGTGGGCCAACGAGATGCCCTGCTGGTTTTTTCGTGTGGGCGTCGATGGCGGCGGAGTGTTTGAGGTGGCGTCGGATCTGGATCAGCACCAGTGGTGGCTGTACCGGGTGTACGACTGACAAGCCCGCTCGTGCTAAGCTCGGGGGCGAGCGCGGGGGATTGCCCCCCAGCAGTGAGGGGGAACATCGCATGGCATGGACAACGACCCGCGGCACCGAGGTGCCGCCGCTGGGACAGGGCACGTGGCGGTTTGGCGAGGACGCGGCTCATCGCACCGAGGAAGTGGATGTGCTCCGCGCCGGCATCGAAGCGGGCCTTACCCTGATCGATACCGCTGAGGCGTATGCGGAGGGCCGCTCGGAGGAGATTGTGCGGGATGCGGTGGGGGACTTGCGGGATCAGGTGTTTCTCACCACCAAAGTGTGGCCGTCCCATGCGGGGCGGGAGGACGTTTTGCGGAGCCTCAGCCAGTCGCTGAAGCGGCTGGGCACCGACTGGGTCGACCTATATCTGCTGCATTGGCCTTCGGCGAAGACGCCCCTGGCTGAGACGATGGCGGGGCTCGTGGACGTGTTGGAGCGGGGATTGGCGCGCCACATCGGGGTGAGCAATTTTCCAGCGGCTCTGCTGGAAGAGGCGCATCGGCTCACGGACGGCCGAATCTTTGCCAATCAGGTGCGGTATGGGCTGGCCACGCGGGAGCCGGAAGCCACACTGGCAGATGTGGCCGCCCGCCTGGACACCAGCCTCATGGCCTACAGCCCCATTCGCCATGTGCTGGGACCCGACATTCCCGTGAACGGCGTGCTGGCCGACGTGGCACGCGCACATGACGTGTCTCCGGCGGCAGTAGCCTTGGCGTGGATCCTGCGGCCCGCCGCCGCCCGGTGGGTGGTGGTCGTCAAGGCCGCCCGCCGCGCCCACCTGGCCGATAATGCGGCCGCGCTGGGCCTGACCCTGTCGGCCGCGGAGTTGGACCGGTTGGACCGGGCCTTTCCCGCCAGCGGCGAGGATCTGACGCTGCAAGCGTTTTAAGGGCTCACGGGCCCCGGAGGTCCAGCCGGTAGCGCTCGTATGGCTGGCCACCGGGGTCGACCCCGGTGGCGGCCAGAACAAAGCCTGCCGATTGAAACAGCCGGCGACTGCCTTCGTTGTAGGACCAGATTTCCTTGGCTTGCAGTGTGGGCCAGCCCAGCTGGCGGGCGCGGGCAATCAGCAGCGCCAGCACGCGCCGGCCGATGCCCCGCCGCCGGGCGGCAGGGACCCCAATCACGATGGGGAGTGTGTCTGGGGCCAGCATCACGTCGCCAATGGGGTGCCAGGATGGGCTGTCTGCGGCGTCCTGGACTCCGATCGCCCCCTGGATCTCAATCATGTAAAATTCCCCGTGCGCCGCCTGATACTGATACATGCGCGCCACACGGTCGCGGGACAGGGGCTCGGTGCCTGGGCGCTGGGACAGCGCAAGCGTCTCCACGTCCTGATACCAGGCCCAGGCCACGTCGATGTCGTCCGGCAGCGACACCGGGCGCAGCCGCACGTTGCCCTCCTGCAGCACCTCTAAACGTGGCATAGTGCGTCGTTCCTCCCGGCCGCGCGAGCATCGGCATGATACGCGATGATAGCGGCGGGGCAGCATCTCGGCAACCGCCCACAGGGGCTAGGCCGGCCGTGGGGCCCTTCAAAGGCGGGCCCGCGGCATCATGGGGAGGGATGCGGCGGGGAATCCTCAGCCGACGTATAATAGAACACACGTTCTATTAATCGGAGGCGATCGCATGGGGTGGGCGGCGCTGCACAACCACTCGGCCTTTTCCTTTTTGGATGGCTCCAGCACCCCGGAAGATCTGGTCGCGGCGGCCGTGGCCACGGGGGTGGACACCGTGGCGCTGACCGACTGGCACCGGGTGTCGGGGCTGGTGCGGCTGACCGCCGCCGCCCAGCAGGCGGGTATTCGGCCCATTGCCGGCGCCACGGTGCAGTTGGCGCGTCAGGACGGAACGCCCAGTGGCGAAGACGAGGGGCGGCTGGTGCTGCTGGTGCCCACTCCGGACCGCTACGTGCAGCTCACGCGGCTTCTGACGGAGGCAGCCTGGCAGCATCCGCGCAAGGCGCCGCGCGTGGAGTGGGCCTCACTGGCCCAGCATGGCCCGGGGCTGGTGGCGCTCTCAGGGGGGCGGCGCGGCGTCCTGGACGCCAAACTGCAGCGTGGCCAGCGGGAGCGGGCTCGGAGCACCGCTGAACGCCTGAAGGCCATCTTTGGCCGCGACTTGCATCTGGAGTTGGCGGTTGGATGGCTCCCCGGCGACCGCATGATTCATCAGGCGCTCGGCGACCTCGGGGAGGCGCTGCACCTCCAGTGCGTGGCCGCAGTGGAAGTGCACCACGCCGATGCGGCGGGATTTGTCCCCTACGACCTGCTGGTGGCGGTGCGCCACGGCCTTTCGGTAGAGGCCCCACACCCCGACCGGCCCTTTAATGCGTGTGGATTCCTGCAGGGGCCGGCCGCCCTGGCCCGCGCACTGGGCGGCCTGGCCCCGGCCGCGGTGCACAATACCCAGGCGTTGGGCGAGCGGTTGGAGCCAGTGCCGCTGCTGGGCCAAAAGCGGCTGCCGTCCTGGCCCGGTGGGGGGGATGCGTTTGCCACGCTGGTGCAGTTGACGGAGCGAGGCGCCGCCCGCCGCTATGGCCCCGGGTGGCGGCGCCTGTCTCGCCGCCTGTCCCATGAGCTGGGGGTGATTCGCGATCTGGGGTTTGCGGACTACTTTTTGGTGGTGGAAGACGTGGCCGCCTTTGCCCGCCGACGCGGCATTCGCTTTGCCGGACGGGGGTCGGCGGCCGACTCCGTGGTGGCGTATTGCCTGGGCATCACGGAGGTGGATGCGGCAGGCCGCGCGCTGCTGTTTGAGCGGTTCCTGAGCCGGGAGCGGGCGGAGGCGCCCGATATTGACATTGATTTTGACGCGCGGCGGCGCGATGAGGTGGCGGATTACGTTCGCGACCGGTACGGCCGCGAGCGCGTGGCGGCAGTGGCCACCTACCAAACCTTTCGCGCCCGGCTGGCGGTTCGCCAGGTGGGCCGGGTGCTCGGATTTCCGCCGGCGGTCTTAGACCACCTGGCCAAGTCGCTGCCTGAGCGCTCCCTGGCCCGGCTGATGGATGACGAGGCCGCGTTTGACAAGGTGCCCGAGTTGGCGGCGCTGCATTTGTCGCCGCTGCACCGCCGCCTGGTGACTTGGGCGGTGCACTTGGAAGGGCTGCCGCGACACCTGGGCACGCACTTGGGTGGGCTGGTGGTCAGCGGCGAGCCGCTGGAGCAGGTCACGCCGGTGGAGCGATCGGCCAAAGGTGTGGCGCTGTGCCAGTTTGACAAGCGGGACGTGGAGAGTCTGGGCCTCTTAAAGTTGGATTTGCTGAGCCTGCGCACTTTCACCGCCATCGACTTTGCCGAAAAAGCCATCCGCCAGGAGGATCCGGCGTTTCAGATGGATCGCATTCCCCCAGAGGACCCCGGCGTGTACCGCCGACTTCAGGCGGCGGACAGCATCGGGGTGTTTCAGCTGGAAAGCCCCGCACAGCGGGCGCTGGCGCGGCGCCTGCAGCCGGACCGCTTCGAGGATGTGGTGGCGAGCCTGGCACTGATTCGCCCCGGCCCGATCCAGGGCAATATGGTGGACCCCTTTGTGGCGCGGCGCCGGGGCGAGGAGCCGGTGCAGTACCCGCACCCCGACCTAGAGCCGATCTTAAAAAAGACCTACGGGGTGGTGCTGTTTCAGGAGCAGGTGATCGCGATTGCCAGCACGCTGGCGGGCTTCACCCCCGGGGAGGCGGACCAGCTGCGCCGGGTGATGACGCATGGCCGCTCGGCGGCGGAGATGGACCGAATGGGGCAGGTGTTTTTGGACAAGGCGGTGGCGCGGGGGGTAGCGCGCGAGGTGGCCGAGGAGGTGTTTCAGCAGATGGTCGGCTACGCCAGCTACGGATTTAACGAGGCGCATGCGGCAGCCTTTGCGGAGACGGCGTACCGCACCGTGTACCTGTTGGACCGATTTCCTGGCCCCTATGTGGCCGGACTCCTCAATGCGCAGCCCATGGGATACTACCCCCGTGATGTGCTGGTGGTGGAGGCGCGGCGTCGGGGCGTCGACCTCTGGCCCCTAGCAGCCGGTGGCAGCACGGAGGACTTCAGCTGGGTGCCGTCAGCCAATGCGATTCGGGTGGGATATCGCGCAGTGGCGGGGATGGGGGAGGGGGCGGCGGCCCTGGAAGCCGCAGGCCGGTCCCTCGAGCCTGGCCAGGGCCGCGTGGAGGCGCTGTGGCGGGCCAGCCGGCTGGACCCGGGACGGCTGGCCCAACTGGTGCGGCTGGGCGCGTTTGATGCCTGGGATGCGGACCGCGACCGGATGCTGGAGCAGCTGTGGAGTGTGAACCCGCTGGGGATGGTGAGCGAGCGGGCGGGCGGGCGGCCCTGGACCCTGGCGGAGCGGCTGTACTGGGAGTACCGCCTGCTGGGGTTTGGGCAGACCACGCAGCTGATGGCGCTCTGGCGGGATCGCCTGGCGGCGGACGGATTTTGCACGGTGCGGGAGGCCGGTGAAGCCCCGGACGGCGGCTGGGTGCGCACGGCCGGCGTGCTGGTGCGCCCGCACCGCCCCCCCACCCGCAGTGGGCGCCTGATCGTGTTTTTTTCCCTCCTGGACGAAACCGGGCTGTTGGACGCATCACTGAGCGAGCAGGGGTATGCGCGCTATGGCCAGCATCTGTTTTCTTCCCGAAGCCGGGGGGTGCTGGTGGTGGCCGGCCGCATGCGCCGGGGGACGCTCATGGTCAGCAGCGTGGCGCCCAATCCCTACAGCAGCTACAGCGCCTATAAAGATTAAGACGCGATTGCACGATTACAACGATGGCTGAGCCCCGGGTCGGGGTGTCTCTTGGAGCCGCCGCACCGCTGTGCGGAGCAGCCACAGCGGTGCCAAAACCCCTCCTGCGGCGCCCACCCACAGCGCGGGGTGGAGACCCCAGGTGGATCCCAGCCACCCCCCCAAGAGCGACCCCAGCGGCATGGGCCCCCAGACGATGAACCGCATGCTGGCGTTCATCCGCCCCAGCCATTCCGACCGGGTGATGCCTTGGCGGAGGCTCACCTGGCCGATGTTGTACACGGTGGCGCCCAACCCCACCAGCACCTGGCCCGCGACCAGCACCCCCATCCCGAGCTCCGACGGGCGCGCCGCCAGCGGCACCAGCAGAGCACCCAGGGCACTCACTCCCATAGCTCCCGCGAGCCCACGCCCGACTCCCCAGCGCCCATGCACGCGTCGAGCCACCACCGCGGCCAGCACGCCGCCTACGCTCCCCAGGCCGAACGTCAGCCCCACCTCGGTGGGGGACAGGCCCACCCGGTGGACCGCGTACAGCACATACACCGCGCCCATGACACTTGAGAAAAAATTGCTGGTCCCGGTCGCCCCGGCGATGGACGCCAGGATGGGATTCTTCAGGACCAGCGCCAGCCCGTCCGCCACCTCCCGCCCCATCCCCCGTGGGGCCGCGCGCACCGGGGCCGGCTCTTCGGTCCGCACCAGCAGCAGCGACACGACAGACACCAGGTAGGTGCCGGCGTTGGCCGCCAGGGCGAGCGGGGCGGTGACGGCCGCCACCAGCGCCCCGCCGGCGCTGGGCCCCGCTACCTGCGCGAGGGCCCGCGACGCTTCGAGCTTGCTGTTGCCGTCCAGCAGGGCGGCGGGGTCGTGACCCACCACCGCCGGCAGATACGACTGGTATGCCACGTCAAACAGCACGGTCATGCACCCGGCCAGAAATTGCACCGCATCGAGGATCGCAATGGATGACAGCCGATGGGCCAGATACAGGAGAGGCACCGCGCCCACCAGCACGAGGCGCGTGGCATCGGCCGCGATCAGGAGGGGCCGGCGGCGAAGCTTGTCGACCCACACCCCCACCGGCAGACCCACCACCAAGAACGGGGCCATGCCCACGGCCTCCAGCACCCCCATCTGAAGGGCACTGGCATGCAGCACCAACACGGCCGTGAGCGGGAAGGCGACCAGAGTGATCTGCGCCCCAAACTGGGACACGGTTTGCCCCAGCCACAGCTTTAAGAAGTTGGGATGCCGCCACAATTCCTGGGCCAATGCGGCCGCCCCCTTGTCTGGGGGGCTGTTCGGCGGGCGCTGGGACTTTCCTGCCGGGCCCGTGCTGTCGCGCGGCCGCCCCAGATGGGCCCGCGGGCGCAGGGCATGGGGCTCCTTTCTGCACGAACGTCTGCCCGGGCGCCCCCGGGCGTGGACCGCCATGGCCGGCCAGAGGCTTCGCCCCGGGGCGGCGTCCCCCCCGAATCGCCCGTCTCAGGCTAGAAAGCATTCGTCTTCCGGTCACGCGCTCGGAGTGCCGAATTCGGACCATGGGGAGCCGCAGCGGCACCTGCGCGGCTGGTTGATCGCGGTCGAATAATGTGGCGCCCAGATGGAGTGCCACACCAGGATTTCCTGTATAATCAATGACGCTGTACTATTCGCGGGCAGGATCCATGGGGCCAGGCCAGGGCCGGCTAGCTGGCGGCCCGGTGCAGACAGTGGCGGTGGATGCGGAGGGGTAGGGAGAGCCTGTGCGCGATTGGCTGCAGCCTTGGGCCAGATACGACATGCACCGCGTGTTGTTTTTGGTGCGTGTGGTGGTCTGGATTGGGGCGGGCTTCTTTGCGTTTGGGGCGCCCGATGACGGGTGGGTGTGGCTCGGCGCGGCCATAGCGCTGGGGGGCGGCGCGGTGGCCGTGCGCGTCTGGGGCTACTCGCGCTGGAATCGGGCCGCGATTATCCTGGACATCGCGGCAATCACGGCGGCCGTGCGACTCAGTGGGGGCGTCGCGGGCGATACCTGGGTGCTGTACGGGGGCGAGGCGCTGGCGCTGACCGCCTACGGGTCGCTTCGATGGACTGCTATCGGCAGTGCCGTGATGATTGTGGCCTTTGCCGTGGCCGCGTGGCCGCGCACCTTGAGTCCCGCCTTTGCGTTTGAAGCGGCCATGCTGGCGGTGTTTGTGGTGAGCGCTGGCATGCTGGGCCGCGGATTCGTCCTGCAGCAGCAGCGTGTCCGTGAGGACCGCCGCCGTTTGATGCAGTTGGACAATCTGCGGGTGATTCAGGAAAACCTGCTGCGCGAGGCGCCGCTGGAGGTGTTGCTGCAGAACTTGCTGCGGCAGGGCTTGCAATTGGTGGGCTTGGAGTATGGGTACATCGGCGTTCCCGTGGGACATGGCCAGATGCAGATGGTAACCCAACTGGGGTTCCCGGAGCGCGCATCCAACCGCACGTGGGACATTGCCACCTCCGAGCCGACCGCCACGGCCGTGCGGGTCGGGGACCTGGTGGTGCACAACGCCGTCGCGGCCGCTGACTTAGAGGAATTGCAGGAGGAGGGCTTCGGGAGCGTCGCCATTACGCCGCTGTACGACGGGCGGGTCCTGCTGGGGGTGCTGGCCGTGGGCAGCCCCGAGCCCAACATGGTGACGCCGGAGGTGGCGCCGCTGGTGACGGCGCTCGGCACGCTGGCGGCCGGCCAGATCCGGTACGACCGCGAGCGGGCGGAGTCCCGCAAGCGCGGCCGCCTGCTGACTACCCTGGAGCGCGTAGGACGGCTGATGAACAGCAACCTGCAGATGAAGCTGCTGCTGCCTACGCTGCATCAAACGGTGGCCGAAGAACTTCAGATCGACAGCTTCGTCGTGATGCTGACCATTCCGCACGACCCGGGCCAGGTCTACATGGCGTATCTGTTTGACGATGGCAAGCGCTACCCATCTGAGGTGCTGCCGCTTCCGGAGTCAGGTCCCACCGCCGAGGTCATTCGCTCGGGCGAGGCGCGCCGGTTTGAAGGGGTGCCGAGCGGCGCCGGCACGATTGGATCCTCCAAGGAAGTCGTGGGCATGCTGGTGGCGCCTCTGCGGCACGAGTCGCGGGTGATTGGCGCGATTAGCGCGCAGAGCTATCGTGCGCCCTACGATCAGGACCACCTGGAATTTTTGTCGGCGGTCGCGAGCCAGGCCGCCATTGCCATTGAAAATGCCCAGCTGTACCAGCAGACGGAGGAAATTGCCCTGACCGACCACATGACCGGGCTGGGCAACTCACGGCGGTTTCAGGCCGCGCTGGGGCAGATGCTGGAGCAGGCGGATGCGGATGAGCATCCCTTGGCCCTCCTGATGATCGACTCCGACTCGCTGAAGCGGGTCAACGACCAGCATGGCCACAAGGCGGGCGACGCCCACATCCTGCAGCTGGCACGCGCCATCGGCGGCAGCGTGCGAAACGGGGACGTGGCCTGCCGGTATGCCGGCGATGAGTTTGTGGTTATCCTGCCCGACACGCCGCTGGCCGCCGCCGAGCGGGTGGGCGAGCGCATTCGCCAGGCCGTGTCAGAAGGCTTTATGTGGGAAAACGGGGAACATGTGGCTACGTCGGTGAGTGTCGGCGTGGCACCCTATATGAATGGAATGACCCTCGAGGGCCTCTTTAGCCGAGCCGACCAGGCCATGTATCGCGCCAAGCAGAGCGGCCGCAATCAGGTGATGGTGATGCAGTAGGGCAGCGGTTGTCCTTCTCCATGGCGCCGGCCGTGGAGCCCGACTTCCTCCCGCGTTGTCGTAGACTGCTCGACAGGGGGGATGACATGGGCACTCGCTGGCCAAGGGCGGTGTCGGTGCTGCTGGTCGGTGCGGGCACGATGGGGCGGGTCCATGGTGAGGCGTGGGCCCAGATGCAGCAGAGGGCCTTGGGCATTCGCGTGGTGGGCGTGGTGGATCCCGACGCCAACGGCGCCCGGCTGGCCGCGGACCTCAATGTTCCGCACTGGGTGGCGTGGGAGGACGCGCCCCTGTCCGAGGTAGACCTGGTGGATGTGGCCAGCCCCACGCCCACGCACGCGGGGTACGTCGAGGCGGCCGCCGCGTCGGGCAAGGCCATCCTGTGCGAGAAGCCTTTGGCGCTCACGGTGGAGGAGGCCGAAGCCATCGCGTCGGCCGTCCACCGTGGCGGGGTCCGGCTGGCGGTGGGCCACGTCGTGCGCTATTTCCCCGCGTATCGGCGTGCGCACGACCTTGTGGTGGCCGGGGACCTCGGGGCGGTGGCGGTGGCGCACCTCTACCGGGGAGGCGCCTTTCCCCGGGGTCACCGCGACTGGTACCAGGACCGCCGCCAGAGCGGAGGCCCGCTGTTGGACCTGTCGCTGCACGATTTTGATTTTCTGCTGTGGACGTTCGGAGCGCCTGCGTCCGTGTTTGCTCAGGAGGTGGACGTGACGGAGCCGACTCCGCTCGCGCACGCGACCGCGACCTTAAGGTTTCCCCACGGGCTCTTGGCCCAAGTGGTGGGCAGCTGGGCCGGCACCCGCTTCGGCACGCGGCTTGAGCTGGCTGGGAGCGAGGGCCTGTTGGCCCACGACAGCCTTCGGGACGAGACCCTGAGGCTTACCCGCCGGCAGGGGGTGGACCGCCCGGCCGACGTGGCCGTGCCGGGGGCGGACCCCGCGGACAATCCATGGGAGCGGCAGCTGACCGACGTGGTGGACCGGCTGGTCCACGACCGGCCATTTGAGGTCGGCCTCCCGGAGGCGCTCGCGGCCATTCGCCTAGCCAGCGAGGCGCGGCAGTCGGTGCTCTCCGGCGGCGTGGTGACGTGCGGGGGGCCCCAGTGAGCGGCGCGCGGCGGTCGGCGGCCCGGCTGCGCGTGGGCCTCTTTTCCGCAGCCCACGTGCATTTTGAAACGTATGCGGCGCTGTTGGCCGCCCGGCCGGACGTCGAGCTGGTGGGGCTGACCGACAGTGACGCCGCGCGGGGCCGGGCGGCCGCGCAGCGGCTGCACCTGCCGTGGGTGGCCCCCCCGGAAACCTTGGTGAGCCGGTGCGAGGCGGCAGTCGTGACGGCGGAAAACGTCCACCATCGGCGGTACGTGGAGCTGGCGGGGCGGCAAGGCTTGGCCATCCTCTGCGAGAAGCCGCTGGCCACCACGCTGGCAGATGCCGATGCCATGTTGGAGGCGACCGAGGCCGGTGGTGGCCAGCTGTACGTGGCCCTGCCGGTGCGGGGCCTGCCCGCGGTCGCTCGTCTGCGGCAGCTGGTGCAAAGCGGACAGCTGGGCCGCATTTTGGCGATGGCGGGCACCAACCACGGTCAGCTGCCGCCCGGGTGGTTTCTGGACCCCGAGCTGTCGGGGGGTGGCGCCGTGATGGATCATGTCAGCCACGTGGCCGACATCATGCGCTGGGTGCTGGCGGATGACGTGGTGCGGGTGTACGCCGTGGCGTCCAACCGCATTCACGGCATGGCCGTGGAAGACGCGGCGCTCCTGCAGCTCGCGTTTCGCGGAGGCACGGTGGCCACGCTGGATCCATCTTGGTCGCGCCCGCGCGGGTTCCCGACGTGGGGGGACGTGAGGCTGGACGTCGTGGGCACGCACGGCGTGGCCGCGCTGGACCCTTGGGCCGAGCAGTTGGACTGGTTTCGCAGCCGGCCGCCCGTCCATGGCCTCGCGCCCTACGGCCCCGACATGGATGCCCTTCTCATCGAGCGCTTTGTCGCGGCCGCATCCGGGGGGCCTGTAGCCCCGGAGTTGGCCACCGGCCAAGACGGCCGCGCGGCCACGGCGGTGACGCTGGCGGCGTACGAGTCGATGCGGCTGGAACGTCCGGTCGATGTCGCCAGCATTTAAAAAGTGGCCGGCGCCTGCGCGCGCTTGACGGGGCCGGCAAGCGGCGGCTATACTAGCACAGCGGGCGCGCGGGTCGGCGCACCGCGTCATGATGCGGGGATGTAGCTCAGTTGGTAGAGCGCGTGAATGGCATTCACGAGGTCAGGGGTTCGACCCCCCTCATCTCCACCAAACTTGGCCCCATGGTCTAGAGGCCTAGGACACCACTCTTTCAAGGTGGTAACCCGGGTTCGAATCCCGGTGGGGCCACCAATTTGTGGGGGGCCATTAGCTCAGCTGGTTAGAGCATCCGCCTTTTAAGCGGAGTGTCGAAGGTTCGAATCCTTCATGGCCCACCAGTCTCGTTTGTGGTAGAATCCAGGCAGAAGCGTCGCAGGCCAGTAGCTCCAATGGTAGAGCAGCGGTCTCCAAAACCGCGGGTTGGGGGTTCGAGTCCCTCCTGGCCTGCCAATTTGCTTCAGCGCCCCGGGCACCGCGTCCTGATGGGGCAGTTTTTGTGCGCGGGTGTAGCTCAATGGTAGAGCTCCAGCCTTCCAAGCTGGTCACGTGGGTTCGATTCCCATCACCCGCTCCATTATCTTGAGCCAGGGAGCGGGGCGGTAGCTCAGTTGGTAGAGCACCAGCTTTGCACGTTGGGGGTCAGGGGTTCGAATCCCCTCCGCTCCACCAAATTGTGTTGGGGAGTCGCCAAGTGGTAAGGCACCGGCCTTTGAAGCCGGCATTCGCAGGTTCGAACCCTGCCTCCCCAGCCACTTGCATCAGCTTATAGGCCCAAGAGGCTCTCGGCCAAACCTCGGCCAAACCTTGGCCAAACCCCGGCGGTGTCCGATGGATCTTCGGGGGCCCTTAGTGCGGATACCAAGATAGATCCGTAAGGCGGTGCGCGATGCGCGATCCCGATGGCGAGGCGTGGCTCGCCCGCATTGCCTCCGGCGACCAAGATGCCATGCTGCGATTTTACGACAGGTATTTTGGGCTGGTGGCGGGGTATTGCCGGCGCACCCTCCCCGACCGCGAGTTGGCGGACGAAGTGATTCAAGATGTCTTTTTGATGGTCTGGCGGTCCGCGGCCCGCTTCGATGCCGAGCGGGCGGGGGTGGCGACGTGGCTGTTGGTGATGGCCCGGAGCCGGTCGGTGGATGCACTGCGGAAGACGCGCCGCACCGTGGCGGGGGAGTCGTGGGAGGAGTTGGCGGTGCCCGTGGCGGCGCCGGGTGACGTGGCTGAGGACGCTGCGGGACGCCTGGAGCAAGACGCGGTCCGCCACGCCGTGGCCCGACTGCCCGCGCACCAGCGGGAGGCACTGACGATGGTTTACCTGGACGGCCTGTCGGGTCAGGAGGCTGCGAAGCGCCAGCAGGTGCCGCTGGGGACGCTGAAAACCCGGCTGCGGCTAGGACTGGCCAAATTGCGCGACGTGCTGGGGGGTGAGCCGGATGGATCATGAGGCGTGCCGTGACAGCCTGCCGCTGTGGATCGCCGGGGCCCTCGGGCCGGCCGAGGACCGGGCGGTGCACCAGCACTTGGCGGAGTGTGCGGCGTGCCGCGCGGAGCACGCGGCGCTGGCGGCGGCCGCCGACGCGTTCGCGACGGCGGCGATCACCCCAGACTGGGGCGATCATGCGGCCATGCGGGCCCGATTTCAGCAGGCCCTCCCGCCGGCAGCCCCAGCGCCCGCGGGGCGGGGCCGATCCCGCCCGTGGCCCGTGCTGTGGGCCGCGACCGTTCTCGTGGCCCTTGGGGGCTGGGGGCTGGCGGCCCATGAGGCCCAGCGCGCCAGCGCGGCCAGCCAAATGATTCGCCTGGCGTCGTCGGGGCAGCGGGCGCGCCTGGGCCCGGCGGCCTATCGAGCCAGCCAAGTGGACCTGTACTGGCAGAGCGCCCAGGCTCTCGTATGGGTGAGGCGGCTGCCGCCGCTGGCCTCAGGCCAAACCTATGAGGGCTGGTGGATTGTGGGTGGCAGGCCGGTGCCGGCCGGCACCTTTGGTGCGGGGCCCCACCTGCTGGCCCGGCCCCGGGCGGCGCGCGCCTTTGCCATCACCGTGGAGCCCGTGGGCGGCACGTCTCAGCCCACAACGCCCATACTGGCCAGCACACCCCTGTAAACGGGAGGGAGCCCCATGCCCCATTTATCTGAAGAGCCATCAGCCGCCACGCTGTCGGCGCTGCGCGAGGCATCTACCCGGTTCGTCAACGGCCATGGCCAACGCCGGGCCGCTGACTTTCTGGCGATGATTCCCGCCGATGTGGAGATGGACCGCTACGGCCACGGTGGGGTGGTGGCCCAGTTCGAGGAGGAGCTGGCCCAGCTGCTGGGCAAGGAGGCTGCCCTGTTTGTCCCCAGCGGCACCATGGCGCAGCAAGCCACGCTCCGGGTGCATGCCGATCGGCGGGGCCGGCGCGGTGTGGTGTTTCACCCGCACTGCCATCTCGACTGGCACGAGGAGAGGGGCTACGAGCGCCTGCACGGCCTGCATGGCTTGCCAGCTGGGCGCCTCGATGCTCCCCTGACACTCGGCGACCTCGAGCGCGTGGCCGAGCCGCCGGCCGCGCTGCTCTTGGAGCTTCCCCAGCGGAACCTGGGCGGCACCCTGCCGCTGTGGGACGCGCTCGCGGCGCAGGCCGACTGGGCTCGCCGCCGCGGCGCGGCCGTGCATATGGATGGGGCCCGCCTGTGGGAGGCGCTGCCGTTCTACGAGCGGTCCGCCTCTCAGGTGGCGGCGCTCTTTGACACGGTATACGTGTCGTTCTACAAGGGGCTGGGCGGCATTGCCGGGTCGGCCGTGGCGGGCCCGGCCGCGCTGGTCGGAGGTGGCCCAGTGGCGGACGCGGCACGGCGGCCGCCTGGTGGCGCTTTGGCCTTACGCCGCCGCGGCGCGCACGGCGCTGCGGGACCGCCTCACCAAGATGCCGCAGTACTGCGCCCACGCGCGCGCGCTGGCCGCGGCGCTTGAGGGCCTGCCCGGCGTCGAGGTGACGCCCAACCCGCCGGTGACCCCGATGATGCATGTGCTCCTGCCCGCCACGGCCGGAGAACTTGCCAGCCGGGCCGCGGCCCTGGCGGCCCGCGAGCACGTCTGGACGTTTGCCCAGCCCTTCGCCAGCGACTCTCCCCATCGGCAGCGCATTGAATTGACGGTGGGCGACGCCACACTCCAGTGTGCGCCGGCGGAGGTGCGGCGCTGGATGGCCGAGCTGGCCGGACTGCCGCCCGACGCCTGACGGCGTGCCCTAACTCTCGCCGCGCCCCTTGTCCCGGTCCGCCGGCATGCGGGACAGATCCGACGGCGCGCGCCGCACGTATCCTCCCTCATCAGGGGCGTCCGCCCCCCGGGAGGATGGCGCGCTATGTCAAACGCAACACGCAGGTGGCTTCGATGGGGACTCGGGATCCTCTGGCTGGTGGATGGCTTGCTTCAGCTGCAGCCAGCCATGTTTGGCCCCGCGCTTCCCCACATGTTTCTGGCCAGCGCGGCCGGCTCCCCGCCCTGGGTCGTCACCCTCGTCGCTTGGGGGGCGCACTGGTTCGCGCGGGGTCCGGTGCTGGCGAATGGCGGCGCCGTGGGGGTGCAGCTTGGCATCGGCGTGCTGCTCCTGCTGCCCCATCCACGGTGGCAGCGGCGGGGACTCTGGCTCTCCATCGCGTGGGGAGTGGCCGTGTGGGTGTTTGGCGAGGCATTCGGCGGAATTTGGGCGCCGGGGGCCAGCCTCTTGACGGGCGCACCCGGGTCCGTGCTGCTGTACGTCGCGGCCGCCGTGCTCCTGCTTCAGCCAGACGGGTGGCTCGGGCAGCGGGGAACCCAGGCGGTCGCGTGGGTTCTGGGGGCGTACTGGTTTTTGGGTGCGCTGCTGATGGTCGTATCGGGAGGCTTCGTCCCCGGATCCCTGGCGGCGGCCGTAGACAGTGCGGCCGCGACACCCCAGCCGGCTGTGCTGTCGGACCCCATGGCGCGCGTCGGCTGGCTCTTGGCCCGCCACCCGCAGGACGGGGCTGCCCTGCTGTTTGTGCTGTTTATGGTGCTGGGCGAGGTGTGGCTCGCCAACCGCCCGAGGCGGTGGGTGGTTGTCCTGTCCCTGGCGACGCTGGCGGCGATGTGGTGGTTCGGCATGGACTTTGGGGTCTTGGGGGGGACGGGCACGGACCCCAACACGGCCCCCATCATCGCATTGCTTGTCGGAGCGGCCGCCGCACGGCCTCGGTGGCAGCTCCGGCTGGTGCCGGGGCATGCGCCGGCGGCAGCGACCGGGGAACCTGCGGCGGGGCGCGTGCACCGCGTGGGCTCCGGATAGCGGCGCCGGGTATCGCGCGGGCGCGGTGGCTCAGGCCGTCGGCGGCTGGGGCGGCAGTGCGTGGAGCCGCCGCAGCAGCTCCTGGCGGAACGGCGGGTGGTCCTTCGCCAGGCGGACGGCCAGGCGGGCCACCAACAACTCCGCCAGATCGTTGTTTCCATCCGGCCCCGCGACCAAAAGGTCGGCGGTCATTTCCGCCCCCAGATCGGCCAGCAGGTCCCGGCCGCGCTCCGACGCCAGAAAGCGATGCAGCATGTCCTCCATCCGCGGCTCGAGGTGACGAATGACGCGTGCTGCCACGTACCGCTCCACCCGCTCGGTTGGTCCCATCGGGATCGCTCCTTTTGCTGGGCGCCATCGGGCGCCATTCTGCTGTAACGGTACCAGAACGGGACCGCCGCTGAGAGGACAGGTCCATCAGCGCCGCGCCAGGCGCTGGGCGCCCAGCAGAATCGCCCGCGAGAGATCCATTCGCCGAACCCCAGCGTAATCCCCTCCGAGCCACGGATCGTTGACCGGTCGCATGACCCCGCGCCACTGGACGCGGTGTGGCTAGCGTTCCAGACCGCAGTCGGCCGTGGGTCGATCACAGTCACTAAGAAGGGGCGAAAAATCATGGGGACGATGTCCAAGCTGTTTTCCAGCAAGATGACGAGTCGGCGCGGGTTGGCCGGGGTGGCGCTGGCCGGCGCGGCGCTGGCGATGGCGGCGGCGCCGGCGGCGACCGTCTTTGCCCAAAGCTCTCCAGCCCAGATGGCCACCAGCACCCCCGTGGCCAACCTGCGCATCGCGCTGTCCGAGCTGCTGGGGGCCCACGCGGTGCTGGCTCAGCTCACGATGCAGGCCGGCTACAGCGGCAGCCCCGACTACAGCCAGCTGGCGGCTCAGCTGACCGACAATACGCAGGCGCTGTCCAATGCCATTGCCGGCATCTACGGTCAGGCGGCGGGCCAGCAGTTCAACCAAATGTGGACCGGCCACATCAATGACTTCGTCAACTACGTGGTGGCCACCAAGGAGCACAATTCCGCCGGGCAGCAGGCCGCGCTGAACGCGTTGGCCCAGTACAAGACGCAGTTTGCCGCATTCATGCACTCGGCGGATCCGCACATCAACGCGACCACGCTGGCAGACTCCCTGCAGGTGCACATCACCCAGCTCATCGCCACGTTCAACGCGTACGTGGCGGGCAACTACTCCGCCATGGCGAGTGACTTTGTGACGGCCTACAACCACATGTTCATGGACGGCGACTATCTGGCCGGGGCCATCGCCGCGCAGTTCCCCAACAAGTTCGGCACCACCTCACCCAACACCCCGGCCGTCAATTTGGTGGTGACACTGGACCAGCTGCTGGGCGCGCACGCGGTGCTGGCTCAGATGGCCATGCAGGATGGGTACTCCGGGGCGCCGGACTTTCAGGCGGTCGCTGGCGTGCTCACGCAGAACACGACCAACCTGTCCAATGCGATCGCGTCGGTATACGGCACGGCCGCTGGCCAGCAGTTTAACCAGATGTGGACCGGGCACATCAATGACTTCGTGAACTACGTCGGCGCGACGAAGGCGGGCAACAGCGCTGGGCAGAGTGCGGCCGTTGCCGCGCTGGAGCAGTACAAGACCCAGTTTGCAGCGTTTTTGGCGGGCGCGGACCCCTACATGAACGCCACCACGCTGGCAGACTCGCTGCAGGTGCACGTGAATCAGCTCCTGGCCACCTTCAACGCCTACGTGGCCAAGAACTATGCCAGCACGGAATCGGACTTCGTGACGGCGTACGAGCACATGTTCATGGACGGCGCCTATCTGGGGACCGCCATCGTGGAGCAGTACCCGGCTAAGTTCGGTGTCAGCATGGTGAGCGGCGCTACGTCGCCCACCACGGGACTGCCGCTGCTGCCGGCGATGGCGCTGGGGGCCGGGCTGGCACTGGCGGGCGTCGGCTTCCTGATGCGGCGGCCGCGTCCCGAGGGGGGACCGCTGGCGTAGGGAGGGTGCGGGGCTTCCAACGACCGAGGGGAGGCGCTCATGAAGTTCGCTCGAATGGGGGGGCGCGTCCCCCGGTGGCTGGCGTGGAGTCTTGTGGGCCTCGGCACGCTCCTGGCCACCACCCCACTGTGGATTCCGCGCTGGTCCGTGGCCGCGGGGCACGCCTTACTGGCGAAAGCCCCGCGGCCCCACCTTGTGCCCCACGTGGCACTGGCTCAATCCGCGACCGCGCGCTTTGTGCCCGCCGCGGCGACACCGCCGGCGCCAGCGGGTCAGGTCGTGGCCACGCTCTCGATTCCCGCGCTCTCGCTGGTGACGGCGGTGGTGCAGGGCACCGGCGACGCCACCCTGCTGGTTGCGCCGGGCCACTACATCGCGTCCGTGATGCCGGGCCAGGTGGGCACCAGCGTGATCGCGGCCCACAACGCAACGTTTTTCCGCCACCTGGATCGACTGCGGGACGGCGACCGCATCGTGGTCACCACCAGCCAAGGCCGATTCGTGTACCAGGTGGCCGGCTACCAGGTGGTGCACCACGGGGAGGGCCTGGTGGACACGCCGTATGCGTCTCTGGTGCTTGAGGCCTGCTATCCGCTGAATGCGCTGTATCTGACGCCAGACCGCTATGTGGTGGAGGCCGTGCCGGTATCCGACGCGCTGGCGGCTGGGGTGGCTCCCGCGCTGACGGCGGCCAACCAGGCCGCGAATTTCCAGGCCGCCATCCCGGCGGCGGTTGCCACCCGCTACCCGCTGTGGCTTGACCAAAATTCCATCCCCATGGGCGAACTCACGGAGTCGGGCGCTCGCGGAGCAGCCCTCGTGCGATTCCAGCAATCCAGTGAGCCCATTGCGGTGGAGGAGCAGGCCATTCGGCTGTGGGACGCTGTGCGCTATGTGAGCCAGGCGGGCAGCGCGCCGGCGCTGGCGGCCTTGGTGCCCGCGGCGGCGTCGCCTGCGGTCAATCCTTACTGGCGCGCTGTTCAGGTCTCGTTTCCGGGAGTCATGAACGTGGTCGAGACGGTGTCCGCCGCTGGCACGCCGACCGCCGTGCGGCTGAGCGACACGAACGTGCAGATCGACGGGCAGCGGTGGAGCCTCACCCTCACCGTGGCCGTGCAGGGCCCCACCCTGCGGGTTGCCTCTTGGACGGCGGTGCGGATGCCCTAAGCGCGGTCCACCGCCGCCCTCCGGTGGTGCCAGCGTCCCCGCGGCACCACCTGAAAGCCCACGCGGGCGTACGCGGCCGCCGGGGCGGGATAGTCCGGCCGCGGACCCGTGTTGATGAACAGCGCGCGTCCGCCCCACTCGGCCACCGTGCCCGACACCGCGAGGCACAGCGCGCCCGCCAGTCCCATGTGCCGATGCGGGGGCACGACGCCCAGCGGCTCGATTTCGGCCACAAGGGTTGCGGGATCCCACCAGCCCAGGCAGGAGGCGGCCAGGGTGCCGTCCGGGGCCTCCACCACAAGGTCGAGCCGCCCATCGTAGAGCCAGGTGTGGCGGACGGCGATGTAATGCGCGAGGGTAAACCGGCTCGTTTGGTCCGCGGTCGCGTCAGGGCGGAATGCGGGGGCCCACGGGAGGTCGATGGGCCGCCAAGCTGCCCGATGCGCATCGACGCGGGCCGCGTGCTCACCAGGCTCGGTGGGGCGGACGCGGTATCCGGGGGGCAGTCCGGGGTCTTCATGCGCCGCGCGGCGCATCATGCCCACCACGGTGCCCCGGGCACTGGTGTCGGCCACAAAGCCCGCCGCCGTGGCTGCATGCGCCATGGATCGGTCTCCATCCCACACGACGAGCGCTGGTGTGCCCGACCCTTCGGCATCGACGGCCCAGTGGAGCAGAAGGTCGGCGGCGGCGGGATGGCGGGGGTCGGCCTGCACCACCACCTCGCCCGGGCTGGTCCCGGCCCATCCCACCACCTGCTCACCGTCTCGCGCCACCGCGGCGCGGCGGGCAAACTGGCCAATGGCCACGGACCAGCCCAGCCCTCCGGGATGCGGCCCGTGCGGCCAGAGGCGGCTGGCGAGCCGGGCCATGTCCACCGTGTCGGCTGGGCCAGCCCAAGGGCGGATGGAGAGAGACATGTCTACGGCGCCTCCTTGTACTCCTCGTTTTTTGCTCCTCTTAGATCTTAGAGGGATTAGAGGTAATCGAGGGGCTCGGCCACGTGGAACAGGCCGGATAGCTCGGCGAACTGGCGGATCAGCGGAACGTGCCCCGCACCATAGAGGGCCAACACGCGGTCGCTGGGTGAGGCAGCCAGGCGGACCAGGTTGGAAAAGATGGTCAGGTTCCGGTGGTACCATCCGGCGAGCCACGCCACACCGACTGGGTCAGAGGCTTCTCCCACCAGCGCCACGGCCCCCAGATACATCCGGTGGTTGGATGCCGTCTCCCGGGGGCTGTTCAGCCACCGGAGCAGGTCGCGAACCGTGCCGGACGCGAGGACGGCGGCCATTTCGGCAAGCTGGGTCTGTCCCGTCGCCTGCATCCGCCCGTGGAGGGGCGGCTGGTGCACCGCCGCGTATTCCCAGGGGTTCGGGGGAGCGACGCCCGTCGCCACCGGGTCGGGGTCATCCCAGTCCACCGCAGTAACGCGGTCAACCCCGGCGCGGGCCGCCACGCGGAACGCAATCTGGTGCCGCTCATCGCGGGTGAGCGCGAAGGTGCCTGCCCGGTAGGCGGCGTAGTCCCGCTGCCAGTCGGCAGCCATGCGCCAGTTGCGCTCGATGGCTACCTGGGTGGGTTGAAACGCCGCCAACCGTGCAGCCACCTCGGCGATCTCTGCCTGGCGGCGCTCGGTCAGCACGTCGTCCGCCACAAGGTTGAATACGTCGCGGCCGGGGTTGTTCATGTGGTAGCTGCCAATCACCAGCAGCTCGGGCGACTGGGCATCCATGGAGTGTCCCTCCTCTGAAAAATAGATTGGATGCACTACCGCTAGTGGTATCCCGATGTCCCATGCACTACCGGCGGCGAAGGGGGTTGGGCCCGTCAGCTGGCCGCCGGGGCGAGGGGCTCGATGGTCACGCGATACCCCAAGGCCTCCAGCCGCCGGGTTTCACGCCGCACCACGGCGGCCTGGTCCCGCGCGTCGAAGTAGTTCGCGCCCAAGTCCTGGTACACGACGTCGGGGCTCCGGAGAATGTGATACGCCGCGATGAGAATGTGGCGGCCCGTCGCCACGGCCGCCCGCTGCTTGCCGCGGCGCCCCGCCAGGCGGTGATACACCGCGCCCAGGTAGGTCCGCGTGCGCCCCGCCCCATAGCCGGCCTCCACCAGGACGGTGCGGAGCGTCTTGCTGCCCTTGCGCACGGGGGCCGTGTGCGCGTGGCCGCCGCTCTGGCGTTGACCCGGACTAAACCCGGCCCACGACACGAACTGCGCCGCCGTCGGAAACCGTTGCATGTCCGTCCCGCATTCGGCGACAATGGTCTCGGCGACCCGACGCCCCACCCCCGGAATCGTCGCCAGGCGGGTGAGGGCGTCCTCAAAATTTGCGAGCCGCTGAGCGATGGCGGTACTGAGCGCCGCGATCTCGGTCTCGAGGAACGTGAGATGTTGGCGCGGCCACCCCAGCAGAAACTGTTGGTGCGCGCCCACGAGACCGCGGAGCGCTCGCCGCAGGTCGGCCCGGTCGGCCCGCACCCGGTGGTCCACCAAGGCGACCAAGCGCTCGGGGTCGGTCTCCCCGTCCGCCAGGGCCTGCAGGATCCGCGTCCCGGACTGGCCCACCACATCGCTCAAGAGGCTGCTCAGCTTGATGTTGGCGCCCTCGAGCCCCTGCTGGATGCGGTTGACCTCGCTCGTGTGGGCCTGGATGAGGCTCTTGCGGTATCGGACCAGTTCCCGCGGCTCCCGCTGCGGGCGCGCGGGGATGTCACGGCCCTTCAACACGCCGACCTTTAAGAGCGACGCGATCCACTGGCTGTCCTGGACGTCGGTCTTGCGCCCCGGCATGCCTTTAATCTGCTGCGGGTTCACCACCAGCACCGCCTGAAATTCGTACTGCTCCAGCACGTTGTAAATGGGCTTCCAGTACACCCCGGTTGCTTCCATCGCCACGTGCGTGACGCCCGCCGCCGTCAGCCAGTCCCCCAGCGCCAGCAGGGCGTCCGTCGTCGTGCCGAAGGACCGCGTCTCCGTGTCCGTCGGTGTGAACACCGTCGCCACGATCAGGGCCTTGTGGATGTCCAAGCCGGCCCCGTGGGTCACCACCGTCTCCATCCCGAACGCCTCCTTCCGTCAGGCCTTCGACAACCCCGGAGCATCCCAGAACACTCCTCTGCGGGCTCAGCGCCCGAAGGCGCCGGCACCAATCGTCACGGCTCGACGGGGTCGGACTCCGTCTCCTTTACGGGCTCGCAGCACCAGAGGGAAACCGATCTCAGTCGAAGGTCCCCCTCCCTTCGCCAGGCCCATTTTTCATTCCTGCCACGGGCCGGCACGGCCATGGGCGTCTCCTTTTCGGCCAAGCGAGCGCTCCCCGCAAGGCTGCTCCGCCTGCAAGGTGGTTCGACGTGAGGGGGCCGGATCCTCTACGCCACCGCCGAGCGGTCCGCCCGGCTGCGCTGGGCGGATGGTGTGCCTGGCGGCCACCGAACAGCGTCTGGCAGCGCGCACGCCACTGTGTTAAACTAGAGCCACGCTAGGGGAGCCCGATGCCGGGCTGAGAGGCTGGTGCCGACCCTTAGACCTGATCTGGATAATGCCAGCGTAGGGAAGCGGACGGACGAGGAGCCGCCGGCTGGCGCGCTCCTTATTGTTTTGCGACTTACCTGGCCACACCGCGTAAGGAGGCGGTTTCGTGGCAGCAGCATCGGGAGATCAAGCGTGGCGCATCGAACAGAACGGGGCCAATCCCGTTCCGGACGAAGAGCGGCACGCGCGTCCCGGCAACTTGTTTTGGGTGTGGTTTGCGGCCAATCTGGCGATTGTAGGCTTGGTGCTGGGGGCCGTGGCCATGTCCTACGGCCTATCGCTGGCGCAGGGGCTCCTGGTGCTGACCGGCGTGGGATCGTTTGCGCTGATTGGATACTTCGCCATTCCGGGGACGCGGACGGGAGTGCCCACCATGGTCTTGAGCCGCGCGTCGTTCGGGACCCGCGGCAACGTGCTTCCCAGCCTGGTGTCGTGGGTGAACCTGGTGGGCTGGGAGACGGTTGTGCTGGTGGTGGCCACGCTGGCGCTGGAGGCGGCGGGTCATGCGGCGTTCGGGTGGGCGCCGACGTGGCCGGTGGCCGTTGGCTCGCTGGCGCTGGTGATGGGTGTGGCCTTTTCCGTGGCGCTGTTGGGCCATGCGACGCTGGTGCGCGTGCAGACGGCCTTTAGCTATGTGTTTGGTGCCATGACCGTGGTTGTGGCCGCGCTGCTGCTGCCGCATGTCAACTGGAGCGCTCTGGGGCGGATTCCCAACGGCCCGTGGCTTACAGGGGTGCTGCCGGCTTTCTCCGTCGTGGTGGCGGCAACGGGGCTTTCGTGGGTCAACACGGCGAGCGACTACACGCGCTACCTGCCCCGCACCACCTCGAGCCGCCGCATTTGGGGCGCCACCACCTGGGGGTCGGTCATCCCGGCCGCGGCGCTCATGCTGCTCGGCCTGCTGCTGTACGGCGGCCACGCGGGCCTGGCCACCACGGCCAATCCGATCGGCTATCTGCAGGCGATGCTGCCCAGTGGGCTGGCCGTGCCCTACCTCCTGACGGCCGTCGCCAGCATGGTGACCGGAGACATTCTGGACATCTATTCCTCGGGATTGAGCTTGCTGGCCGCGGAGGTTCGCATACCCCGATACCGGACCGTGTTTGTCGACGCGGTGCTTTCGGTGGCCGGCAGCCTGTACGTCCTCTTGGCGGCCTCCCAGTCGTTCATGGGCACCTTCGAGGCGTTCCTGAGCCTGTTGGCCGGGGTGCTGGCGCCTTGGGCCGGTGTGTTTTTGGTGGACTTGGCGACGCGTCTCAAGCACGGCGTCAATGTCCCGGAACTTTATCGCGGGCGGGACTCTCTCTATGGCGCGTATCGGATCCCCGCGCTGGTGGCCTGGGGGGCGGGCTTGGTTGTGGCGGCGCTCTTCAGCTCCACCACCGTGTATCAGGGCCCGCTGGCCACCGGAGTGTTTCAGGGATCGGACCTTGGCTTTCTGGTGGCGTTCGCGGCCAGCGTCCTGATTTACAGCAGCTGGCCACGGGGCCAGCAGCCGGAGATGAGCATGGCATCGGAGCAGTCTACCTAATGCTGGTGGCGGTGTTGGATGTTCCCCGGGCGCCGGCCAACTGGCCCACGAGCGCGGCGCGGTGCGCCCCTTGGGTCGATGTGTTCATCCTTCGGGCCAAGAGCCTGCCGGCAGAGGCTCAGCGGCGGTGGACGGTGGAGTTGGCGGCGGCCGTCGGGGGTCGGCCGGTGCTGGTGGCCGACCGCGCCGATGTGGCGATGGTCCTGGGCGTGGCGGGCGTGCACCTGCCCGGCGATGGACTGTCGCCGGCAGACGTGCGCCGTCTGATGCCAACCGCTGTGATTTCGCGGGCCGTGCACAGCGTGGAGGACCTGCAGCGGTCCCAGGGGGCCGATTGGCTGGTGTTTGGCCACCTGTTTCCCACCCGGTCGAAGCCAGGGCTCGAACCCCGCGGCCTAAACCTCGCGGCCCAAGTGGCGCGCGAAGCGGCCGTGCCGGTGGTCGGGATCGGGGGAGTGGATGCCCGCCGCGCGGCCGCTGTGTGCGAGGCGGGGCTGGCCGGGGTGGCCGTCGTGGACGCGCTGTGGCTCGCCCCGGACCCGGCGCGGGCGGCCCGAGAGCTGGCGGCGCCTTGGGCGCGCCATGGAGGGGCGACATGAGGGAGGCGAGACCGTGGAGTTAAAGGTAAACGGCAGCTGGCGCGAGACCCCAGAGTTGCCCACGGTGGGCGCACTGTTGACCCACCTGGGGGTCACGCATCAGGCGGTGGGGGTGCTGCAAAACGGGCAGGTGGTGGCGCGCGAGGCGTTTGACCGCGAGCCGCTGCACGACCGCGACGAGTTGGAAATCGTCCGGTTTGTTGGTGGTGGGTAGCGCGCCGCGAAAGGAGGAGGACGACATGACGGAGCAGGAGACGGCCGGGATGCGGCCCAAGGAGTTGGGGTCGTGGAGCGTCGGGGAGTACCAGTTCCGCTCGCGCCTCATTGTGGGCACAGGGAAATATGCCACGTGGGAGGAGATGCGGGAGGCCATTCACGCCTCGGGGACGGAGTTGGTGACCGTGGCCGTCCGGCGGGTCAACATCGACAAGCCGGACGAGCCGTCGCTCTTGGAATACGTGCCGAAGGGGGTGACGCTGCTGCCCAACACCGCGGGGGCCCATACGGCCGAGGAGGCGGTTGTGACGGCGCGGCTGGCGCGGGCCGCCGGGCTTGGCAGCCTGGTCAAGCTCGAGGTGATTGGCGATGCGGACCTTTTGTGGCCTGACCCGGTGGCCACCTATGACGCCACGCGCCTGCTGGTGGACGACGGCTTCACGGTCATGGTGTACACCACGCCGGACCCCGTGCTGGCTCGCCGGCTCGCCGAGGCGGGTGCCGCGGCCGTGATGCCGCTGGGATCGCCCATCGGGTCGGGGCAGGGTGTCCTGGACGTGTCGGCGGTGGCGCTCATCAAGGCGCGAGTCGGCGGCGTGCCCGTCGTGGTGGACGCGGGCATCGGCAGTCCAGCCGACGCCGCGCTGGCGATTGAGGCGGGCGCCGACGCCGTGCTCATCAACACCGCGATTGCCCAAGCCCGGCATCCGGTGCAGATGGCCCAAGCCATGCGTCTGGCCGTGGAGGCGGCGTTTTTGGGGCGCGCCGCCGGGCGCATGCCCCGCCGGGACCGTGCCGCAGCGTCCTCGCCCGAGGCGGGCATCGTGTCGGCGGCCACAAAGCCGTGAGCGACTCGGGCTTCCCGGTGGTGCGCGACGTGGACCGGGTCCGGCGCCTCGTGGCGCTGCCCGACGTGCGGCCCGCCATGCTGGACAAACTGGCCGGCGCTACCGTGGCCATGGTGGGGATGGGGGGACTTGGCTGTGCCAGCGCTCCCTATCTGGCGGCGGCGGGGGTGGGGCGGCTCGTCCTGATTGACCCGGGCCGCGTGGCGCCGACGGACTTGGGACGCCAGATCCTCTATGGGGCGGCCGACGTGGGCGCGCTCAAGGTGGACGCGGCGGCCGCCCGCCTCCGCGCGCAGAGCCCAGGGCTGTCCATCGTGCGGCACGCGGTGGCACTGGGGGTGGACAGCGCGGACACGCTGCTGGGCGGCGCGACCGTGGTGGTGGACGGGCTGGACGACGGGCGGATGCGCGATGTGCTGAATGCCTGGGCCGTCCGGGGGGGCGCACCGGTCGTGTTTGGCGGCGCGCTCGGATATGAGGGCCAGGTGACCGTCGTGCCTCCGGGCGGGCGGCCCTGTCTGGCGTGCCTGTTTGGCTCGGTGGCGGACGCCCCCGCCGAGTGCAGCGTGGCCGGCGTGCTGGGCCCGCTGGTCGGGGTGGTAGGATCCCTACAAGCGGGGGAGGCCCTGAAGTGGATTCTGGGAGTGGGTCAGGCGCTCACGGGCCGCCTGTGGCTGGTGGACCTGTTTACCGGGGCGGCGCGGGTCGTTCCGGTGCCCGTCCGCGCCACGTGCCCGGTGTGCGGCGGGGCCGAGGCGATATGACGCCTGCCGCACCCCCCAGCGAGGTTGGAGGCGGCACTGATGAGCCAGAAAATCCGCGGGGCCGAGCTTTTGGTGGTGTTCAGCGTCTTCTTGGCCATCGGGCTGTCATGGATGGGAATCATGCCGCTCTGGCAGGGGGCCGACGAGCCGGCCCACTTTGCCTACGTGCAGTATATGGCCACGCACGTTTTGCCGCCGGTGGAGCATGTGGTGGCGCCGGGCCGGCAGCCGTGGCAGTTCAGCGCGTCCCCGGCGGAGGCGGTTGCCCTCGAGGCCACGCAGCGCAATCGGCTGCTGGTAGGCCCGCAGGGCTGGCTGGCCACCACGCCGAGCGGGGCCGCCCGGGTGGCCCGCGAGGTTGAGCGCGCCAGCGCCGCGGCCGGCGGGGATCGGTCGGGCAGTCAGAACTACGTGGGGATCTACCCCCCGCTGTACTACGCGGTGGCCGGCCGGGCGGCGATGGCGCTCCATCTTTTGAACGTGTTTGATCAGGCCTTTCTGGCGCGCGGGCTGTCGGCGGGCCTGCTGGGGCTGACCGGCATCTTTATGGACTTGGTGGTCGGCTTGGCGATTGTGGGGCGGCGCCTGCGCATGGCGCTCACGGCCGCGTTCGGGCTGTTGTTCCCGACGCTGGGCATGCTGGGAGGGACGGTCACCAACGACCTGACCGCGGACGCGGCCAGCCTCGCGGTGTTTTATCTCACGGTCAGGGCCCTGACCACGCCCAGCTTTCGGGCGCGGGGCGCGGCGCTCCTTGGCGCGGCAGCCGGTCTGGCCATCTGGACCAAGGAAGAGGCGTATGTAGGGCTGGCGGTGTCCGTGCCCTTTGTGCTGTACGCGGTGTGGCGGCGGGTGGGGCCCCGGCGCGCCGCGCGCTGGGCGGCTCTGGCCGTGGGCGTGGCCGCGCTGGTGGCCGGACCCTGGCTGTGGTTCACGTGGCACGCCTATCACGCCATCGTGCCTCCCCTTACCTATCAGGGGGCGGGCGCAGCACCGCGAACGGCTGCTTGGGTGCTGCACCACCAGTTCTTCAATGGGGCTTATCTGAGAAACCTGCTTGTCGGGGAGACGGTGTTTGGCATCGTGTGGTGGAGCCCCTGGCCCATCGACCTTGGGGTGTTCACCGTGCTGGCGGCGGTGCTGGGCGCGCTGCTGCTTGGGGGTCTGGCGGTGGCGGTCAGGCGCCCCGGCTACTGGGTTGCCGTTGCCTGGCTGGCCGCGGGAGGGGGCGTGCTGGGGATGCTGCAAATTTCCTATGGGGCGGCCACCGGCCTCAGCTTCCTGCAGGGGCGCTACTTCTTCTTCCTGCTGGGGCCGTTTTTCTGGCTGGCTGCCCAGGCGATTCGGCGCATGGCGTGGGCGGCGGTGCCCGCCCTGCTGGCTGGCGCCGCCCTCCTGTCGGCGATGGTGGCCAATGCCACCCTGCAGCGCTTCTACCATGCGGGACTTGGGGCTTATCTCACCGGTCGGATCGTGCCGTTCGGTCCACCCGGCGCCCTGATGCTGAGCCGCATCGCCGCGGGCGCGGCCGCGCTGGCGGTGCTGGGCCTGCTGGCGAGCGTGATCGCGGGCGCCTGCGCGCGCGCGCCCGGCAGGAGGCGCGCACGCGCTGCATAGCCAGACGCGAGCGGCTGCGTCAGCGCGTGCGGTGGAACCGGTCTGGGCGAAACGGCGTGAGATCCACCGATGGCGTCTGGCCCCGCACCAGCGCCAGGACGATCTGCGCCGTGATGGGGGAGAGCAAGAGTCCGTTGCGGTAGTGCCCGGCGGCGATGATGAGGCCATCGATGCCGGGCCACCGCCCCAGCAGCGGCCGGCCATCGGGGGTGGCCGGCCGCAGTCCGGCCCACGCCCCGTCAAACGGCAGCGGCAGCAGTTCGGGCGACATGGATCGGACGACATCGGCCAGCGCCGCAATCCCGGCAAACGTCACCCGCGCGTCGAACCCCGCCGCCGCGTCTTCGGTCGCCCCCACCACCACCTGGCCGTCTCGCTTGGGGGCCAGGTAGCCGGTGGGGCCAAACACCACATGCGGGAACGGCGGCCGGGCAGCCTTCAGGGCCAAAGCCTGCCCGCGCACGGGCAGCACGGGCAGCGGCTCCGCGTGCGGCAGCAGTCCACCGGCCCAGGCTCCGGCGGCCAGTACGACGGTGCTGGTGGCCAGGGACTGCCGCGGGGTGTCCACGGCCACCACCTGGCCGGCCTGGACGCCGATGCGCCGCGCCGGCTCCCCCAGTCGAATGTCGACGCCGCGCGCGGCCGCGGCCTGGGCCAGCGCCGCCACATAGGCCGGGCCGCGGATTTGCCCCTCATGCGGGGACCAGATGGCGGCGGGCCAATTGGGGTCCTGGTCCTCGAGCCACTCCAACTCGGGTGAATACTGGCGGCGCCACGCAAGGGAGGCCTCCATCTCCTCGCGCTCCGCGGCGCCGACCTGCCGCAGGATGCCGGTGGGCTCAAATTCCGGGTCAATGGCGCTGTCTTCGCGCAGGGCCTCGACCCAAGCGGGAAACTCGACCCAGCTGTCCCAGAACAAGCGCGTCCGCGGTCCGTCGTCGCGCGACTCGACGAGGGGCCCCAGGATGCCCGCGGCGGCCCGGGATGACTGGCCCCCCAGAGGGCCCGCATCCAAGACCGCCACGTCCATGCCGTCGCCCGCGAGGTGCCACGCTGCGGCCAAGCCAATGACCCCGGCTCCCACGACCACCACATCCGCCATCGTCATTCCTCCTGCCCCGTGACGCTCGGTCCACGATCGCGCCCCGCGGGGCGGACGTCAAGGCCGGCCGGGCAGGAGTTTTGCTCCTCGGCGCGAACTTCCCGACTAACCGGGCGCAGCCTGCGGGAGATTGGTACCGGTGAGGAGGAAGCGGGTGGACGTCCAGGTTGGGGTGGAAGTGGACGACAAAGGGCAGTCGATGGCCTGGGTGGCCGAGCTGCCGGGGTGCTATGCCCGCGGGCGCACGACCCAGGAGGCACTGGATAAGATTCCGCTGGCGGTTTTTGAATTTTGTGTGTGGCTGCAGACCCACGGCGAAGAATTGGACAGTCCGGGGGCCGTGTCGGTGGCGCGGCCGGAGGTGCTGAGGGTGGCGTCCGACCTGGGACAAGCCGAAAGCACGGCGCTGTTTCGGTTTGACCAGGCGCCGCCAGCGGGCGCCGCGGCTCTGGCGCTGCGCGCCGCGCAATATGCCCGGGCCGACTTGCTGGAGATGCTGCCCCGCCTGCACCCCGACATGCTCAATCTCCGGCTCGAGGGGGCGAACCGGTCGCTGGTGCAAACATTGGACCATCTCATCCTGACCGACGTCTGGTATGCGCTGCGGTCGGCCACACCAAACAATGTGGAGGCGCGCATCTACCTGCTCTCGGTGCTCCGCGATGCCATCCTGCCGCTGTTAGCCCAAGCCGTGGACGCGGCCGACCCTTTCGTGAGCCAGTATGCGGACCCCAACCGTGCCGAGCCGGATCAAGGGTGGACTCCCTTCAAGGCGCTCAGGCGGCTGGTGTGGCATGACCGGCTGCACTACCGCCAGCTGAGCCGGCACAACGAGCGGCTTCACGCGTCCCGTTAGGAGGTCAGACGTGCAGCGGCCGCCTCAGGAGCCCGCCTCATCAGGGTCGGGGTATTCAGGACCCACGGCCACCGGACGATCCGGATACGAAATCCAGTCGCTCCAACTGCCCGCGTACAGCTGCGCCGGCCGCCCTATGCGGGTCAGTGCCAGCACATTCGGGCAGGCCGTGACGCCCGACCCGCAGTACACCACGGCCGGGGCGTTTGGGAGCGCTTCGAATCGCCGGCGCATGGCCTCCCGATCGCGATACCGGCCATCCGCCGCCTTGAGCCCCTGCCACGGGAAGTTGCGGGCGCCGGGGATGTGCCCGGCGCGTCGGTCCAGCGGCTCAATGTCGCCTCGGTAGCGCTCCCCCGCTCGGCTGTCCACCAGCCGACCGGTGCGGGCGGCATCCTCCACGGCCGCCCGGTCGGCCACCACGAGCTCCGGCCGCACGCGCACCGGGACGGCGACGGGGGGATGGGAGGGCGGCTCCGCCGTCATGGAGCCGCCAATCTCCTGCCAGGCGGCGACGCCGCCATCCAGCACCTGGACGGCGGGATAGTCGAGGTAGGTGAGGAGCCACCATGCGCGCGCTGCCATGTCCCCCGCGTCGTCGTATACCACCACCCGGTGCTCCCGGCCCACGCCCAGCTCACTGAGCCGGGCGGCCAGGCGGGCGGGATCGGGCAGGGGGTGCCGACCGCCGTGCGGGCCCACGGGGCCCGAGAGATCCTTCTCCAGGTGCAGGTACACAGCGCCGGGGAGGTGGCTGGCGCGATAGGCGCTCGGGCCGGCGTCGGGCGCCGCGAGAGAAAATCGGCAGTCCACCAGCCGCACGCCCGGATCGTTCAGCAGGGGCAGGAGGTCCTGGGGGGCGAGAACGGGATCGTCGGGGGCTTGGGGCGCGGACTGGTGGGTGGCCATGCTGCTCATCTCCAATCGTAGGGGGGAGGCGCCTCCCTTTTCCCTACCGTACCAGATTTTTTGAGGCGGCCCATCCCGCATGCATGACCGGCCGCCGGCCGCAGACCCTAGCGCGACGGCCGAAGGGCTTGGCCCGTCGGCGAGGAGAGGAGTGGCCGCATGCCGAGCGTGGGGACGCGTGATAGCTCAGGGGGGGCGGGGCCGCGCGCGGCCGCGGCCTGGTGGCAGTGGGCCCAGTCGCCGGGCATCGGATTCCAAGCCGCCCGGAGCGACGCCCCGGGGTGGTGCCTCGTGCTGTCGGCGGCAGCGGCCGGCGCTGTGGCCGCGCGGTGGTCCCCCGCAGTGGGCGGGGCGGCGGCGCTCATGACGTGGGCGGGGGGCTATGGGCTGGCGGCACTCTTGGCGTGGGTGGGGCGCGAGCTGGGGGGCCGCGCCTCGGTGCGGGCGCTGGCGGCCAGTGTGGCGGTGGCCTCGTGCCCGGCCGTCCTGGCGCTGGCCGCCGCGCGGCTCACCCTGTGGCCCCTGACCGCGGCCCTTCTGCTGCTGGCGGGGGCGCGCCTCAGTGTGGAGGTGGGCCGCCAGCACGCGTTTGGGCGCGCGCGCACAGCGGCCACGCTGGTGCTGGCCGCCACGGTGGCCGTGGCCGGCCTGGAAGCGGTGCTGGGGCTGGGCATGCTGGCCCACCGCCTCATGGGGTGATGGGACCGGTGGGCTATCATGACGCGGGGGGTGCGAGTGTGGCGAAGCTGTTTGAGCCCTTTCAGCTGAAGAACCTGTCCCTGCGCAACCGCGTCGTGATGTCGCCGATGTGCATGTACTCGGTGTGGGCCGAAGACGGGCGGCTGAACGACTTTCATGTGACGCATCTGGTGAGCCGCGCCGTGGGCGGTGCGGGCCTCGTGATGGTGGAAATGACCGACGTGGACCCGGATGGCCGCATCACTGTGCGCGACTCGGGCATTTGGGATGACGGGCACCAGGAGGCCCTGGCCGCAATCGGGGAGCAGGTGCACGCGTATGGTGCGGCATTTGGCGTGCAAATTGCGCACGCGGGGCGCAAGGCGCAGTCTGAAAGTTTATCCCCCGTGGGGCCGTCGGCCATTCGGTTTTCTGACCGGTTTCGGGTGCCGCACGCGATGACGACGGACGAGGTGCGCCAGATGGTGGAGCGCTTTGGTGCCGGGGCCGCCCGGGCCGTGGCCGCGGGGGTCGATGTGATCGAACTGCACGGCGCGCACGGCTACCTGGTGCACCAGTTCATGTCACGGGCATCAAACCAGCGCGACGACGCCTACGGCGAACCCACCCAATTTGGGCGTGAAGTGATATATGCGATGCGGTCGGCCATGCCGGCCGGCATGCCGCTGTTTATGCGGGTGTCTGGCACCGAGCACTCGCCGCTGGGCTATGGCGTGGAGGAACTGGTGGCGATGGCGCGGGTGTTTCAGGCCGCCGGGGTGGACCTGTTCGATGTGTCGAGCGGGGGCAACTTGCCTGTCGCCGTCACGGAGTTTCCTGGCTATCAGGTGCCATACGCCGAGGCAGTGCGCCGGGGTACGGGCAGTCCCGTGATGGCGGTGGGGTGCCTGGACGACTACGCACTGGCCGAGTCGGTCGTCGCGGAGGGCCGGGTCGACCTCGTGGCGGTCGGGCGCGGCATGCTCCGGGACCCGTACTGGGCCAATTCGGCCGCCTTGGCCCTGGGCGAACATACGCTGCTCCCGGCCCAATACCACCGCGCCATCCCGATGGACCGGCGGTAGTCAGCGCGTGAGGGAGATAGACCGGCAGGAGCTCATGGTGCGGCTGGTTCACTGGGTCGGGCTCGCGGCGCCGCGGCGCGAGTCGGTGGGGGACACGGTGCGGCGCCTTGGGGCCATCCAGCTGGATCCGGTGCAGGTGGTGGTGCCGGCTCACCTGTGGACGCTGTCACTGCGGCGCGGGCCCACCCCGCCTGGGGCGCTGGACCAGGCGCTGGCTGCGGGCGACGTGCTGGAGGGCTACTGCCATGCCCGCGCACTGGTGCATCGGGACGACGCCGATGCGCTGGTGGCGGGGTTTCGGCACGCCCGCGCGCGCGCACTGGGCCGGCAGTACGGGGTGGAAGATGAGATGCGCTCCGTGCTGGCGTTCATGGAGCGGGAGGGGCCGGTGCAGGCGCGCGCGCTGTCCAGCACGCGACGCGTGGCGGCGGGGTGGGACGCAGAGGACGCGGCCCGCACCAAAGCCACCAGCGCCGCCTTGGAGCTTTTGTGGTGGGAGGGGCGGATTGCGGTCGTGTCTCGCAGCGGAGGGCAGAAGCACTACGACCTGATGGCTCGCCATCTGCCGCACCTCGATCACTGGGTCGAGGCGCTCCCGCCTGCCGACGCTGCCCGCGCGGCGGCCCGGCATCGGCATCGCGCGCTAGGCATTGTCGGACCCGGCCGCTCGGGACCGCCCTGGGCCGGGGGGACCGCCGCCGCGCGCCAGGCGGAGACCGCGGCGCTGGCCGCCGAGAACGAGGTGGTCCACGTGTCGGTCGATGGGAGGTCCTACTGGGTGTGGGCCGCGATGCTGGACGGGGACCGGCCCACGCCGCGGCGAAGCTGGCTCCTGGCCCCGTTGGACAACCTGCTGTGGCACCGGCCCCGCCTGGAGGCGCTGGCCGGGTATCGCTACCGGTGGGAAATTTACACCCCCGCGGCTCAGCGGCGTGTCGGGCCGTACAACATGCCGATCCTCTGGGGCACGCGCTTCTGGGGCGAGGCGGACGCGCGCTGGGAGGACGGGCGGCTTGCGACCCGACTGGCGGTCGGCCCGCCGGACCCGCCGCCGGCCATCCTGCGGGCCGTAGGCGCCGCGGAGGCGCTGTGCGCCCGGCTCAGGGGGGCGCCAAGCGCGGATAGCAGCCCATGGGCTGTGCGGGGCCTCGGCCCGATGGAGCCAGAGCTGCCAGGGTAGGGCCCGCGTCCGGGGGGAGGTCCAGAACCCATGGGCCCTCTGGGCCGCCCTCGAGCAGCACATGGCCGGGCGGCCTGCTCCCGGGCTCGAACCAGTCGGCCGGGACCGCGGCCGTGAGGGTGTACGGCGTGCCGGCGCAGGGTGCGCTGCCCGCCGGGCCAACCAGCCAAAATCGGGTGGCGTTGTCGGGGTCTGTGGCGATGTGGTCGGCTATGATGGCAAGGCCATAGCGGGCGGCGGCGGCGGGCGGGGCAATGGCGGCCCGATGGGGCGGACCGGAGGCCACAGCCCGCGCGGCGGTGGCCGTGGTGAGGGCCGGGACGGCGGTCAGCCGGTGCCGCGCCAGAAATGCGTCGCACTGCGCGAGCGCCTGCGGATGCGACGCCACCTCGGTCACCGAGGCCAGCGCCACGCCCGGCTGGGCCAGCAGGGCGTGGGGCACGGGCAGCCACAAGTCGGCCAGAATCGTCAAGCCGCCCGCCTGCACGGCCCGAATGGCGTCGGCGACGGCACCGGCATACCGGTTTTCGCAGGGCAGGACCCCCCAGGCGGCCGCGCCGTCTCGGACGGCGGCCACGACCGCCGAAAACCCGGCCACCGCTGTGGTGGGCTGGTGGGGCAAGAAGCAGGCGGCCGCCTGCTGGCCGTAGGCGCCCGGGTGTCCGCTGTAGGCCACTGGGGGCTGCGCTCGTCTGGATCCAGGCTCGTCCGCGTACACTGACGTGATGGCTGCGCCTCCTATCATGTCATGGCCTGTGCTCATGCTAGCAGAGGCGGGGGGCGCCGGCTGGGCGGCGCCCCATGACCCCGGTTGACCGGGTATAATCGAAACGGCAAGGGAGGTGGCGGCGGTGAGCGAACGCCAGGAGGCGCGGCGCCGCCGCGCGGTAAAGCGAGATTACCCCGAGGGGTGGCCCGGGTCGGTTGACGTCCTGATATTGACGGCGAAATACGGCGACGGGCACCTCTCGGCGGCCAAGGCGATTCAGGCGGCCGTCAATCGACTTGTCCCCGGCGCGACGGTGGAATTATTGGACTACTACGGATTCGTCAGTCCCCGACTGGACCGGGCTATTCGCTGGAGCTATATGGCCTCGGTTCGCAATGCGCCGTGGGCGTACCGCTGGTTTTATCACTCGACGCAGCATATTGATCCGAATTCGTCCACGCAGTCGATGCTAAACCGCATCGGACTCAGGGAGTTTTATCGCGCAGTGGCCCCCAATCCCCCCCGGCTGATCATCTCCACGTACCCGACGGCGGCTGGGGTGGTGGCCACCTTAAAAGCGCGGCGGCTGTTGGACGTGGAGAACTTTGTGGTGATGACGGACTACGCGGTGCACTCGCAGTGGCTGCACCGCGGCGTCGATCGGTACTTCGTGGGCGCGGAGGACATGCGCGAGGCCATGGCGGCGCGGGGATTTGACCCGGCGACCATCGACGTGTCCGGCATTCCGGTAGACCCTCGCTTTCGCCAGCCCGGCGCGGACCGCGGGCGGGAGCTTGCGGCGCTGGGGCTGAAGGACCAGCCGACCGTGCTGTACATGGGCGGCTCTTACTTGGCGCCCACCCAGTTTCGCGAGGTGCTGGGGGCGCTGGCGGACCTGCCTGGGCCTGTCAACCTTGTGATTGTCGGGGGGCGCGCGGCGGCGCGCGCGGAAGAGGCGCGCCGGTTTGCCGCCCAAAGCCCACACCCCACGGTGGCGCTGGGCTATGTCACGAACGTGCCCGACTTGATGAGTGCGGTGGACGTGCTGGTGACCAAGGCCGGCGGCCTCACCACCACGGAGGCGCTGTGCCGCGGCCTGCCGATGGTGGTGTACCGCCAAATCCCCGGCCAAGAAGACAGCAACGCGGAATTCTTGGCCCGGCATGGTGCGGCGGTGGTCACCCGGACGCCCGCGCAGCTGGTGGAAGCGCTGACCCGGCTCCTGGCAGACCCGGAGGAGCGCGCGCGGCGGGCGGCCGCCGCGCGGGCGCTCGGGCTGCCGGACGGGGCGTCGCGGGTCGCCGAGCGCGTCCGCGAGGTCCTCGAAAGGCGTCGGGTGCATGCGGGGGCTTAAGCATTGGTTTCCTCATGACGTCAATTTGGCGCAGTGGCAACTTATAGGGATTCTGGGGGCGGCCGAGTTTGCCCGGACCGCGCTGGTGGTGGTCCTGCTGCCGGCGTTTGCCACGGGTCCGCTGGGATTGTCCCTCGCCGTAGTGGGCCTCATGATTTCGGCGCACTACGCCATGGATACGCTGTTTCGGAGCCCGGCTGGGTGGCTGGTGGATCGGATCGGGCCGAAGCCGGTGCTGGTTGGCGGCCTCGTCATTGAAGTGCTGTCGGTCTTCGGAGCCATGCATGCCCACGCCGCCATCACGCTCTTTATTTTTATGGGCCTGTTGGGCGTGGGCACCGCCAGCCACTGGCCGTCGGTGGTTACCGGCACCAACCGGCTGACCCATGCCGAGCAGCGGGGCACGATGATGGGCGCGGTGTTTGCAGGGTGGATTGCGGGCTCGGGGATTGGGCCGGTGGTGGTCAACTTCGCCATTGGGAATTTCGGCAGTGATGAGCTGGCATTCATCTTGCTCATTGTGGCGCAGCTGGTGGCGCTCGGCTTGGCGCTGCTCGTGCGGGATCATCGCCTCGTGCGGGGCGCGGCCCGTGGGGAGCGGCATCCCAGTCTGCTTTCGGGCCTCAAAGTCATCTGGCCGCTGAAGTCGGTCCTGCCGGGCATGTTTGTGCAAACCATGGTGCTGGGCCTCCTGCTGCCGCTGCTGCAGCCGCTGACCCACCGGGTGCTGCATCTGGACCAAGTGCAGTACGCCGTGCTGCTGTTGGGATCGGGCGCGCTCACGGTGCTGCTGCTGGTGCCCATGGGACGGGTGGCCGACCGGATGGGGATCAAGGGGCCCCTCATCGGGGGATTCTGGCTGGCGGCGGTGGCACTCCTGGCCCTGTCGGCGGTCCGGGACTTTTGGCTCTTGGTGGCGGTAGGCGTGACGCTGGGCTTGGCGTACGCGCTGATCTTGCCATCTTGGAATGCGTTTCTGGCGCGCCTCATTCCCTCGGCCCAGGAGGGTCTGTTGTGGGGGGTGTTCATGACCGTGGAGGGGCTCGGCATGACCGTCGGGCCCGCCGTGGGCGCGCGCCTGTTTCAGGTGTCGATCTACGCCCCGTTTGTGTTGGCGGCAGCCATCCTGACGCTGATGAGCGTGTTTTATTGGCTCTACCCGCTTCCAGAGCGGCGGGCCTAGCCATGTGGTGGCTATGGCCGGCCCTCGTGGTCGTGGGGTACTGGGTGCTGCCAGACCTCATTGGGCATCACGGCCAAGCACGCGCCTTTGCCGGCAGCGGCGACGTCAACCAGCTGGCCCTCACCTTCGATGACGGGCCGGGGCCCGACACGCCGGCGGTCTTGGACGTGCTGCAGCAGCAGGGTGTGTTGGCCACGTTCTTTGTGATCGCGGAGCAGGCGGTGCGCTATCCCACGGTGGTGCAGCGCATGGTGGCGGAGGGCCACGAGGTGGAGCTGCACGGCTGGCACCACCGGTCGGCGCTCGTGATGGCCCCGTGGACGGCTTGGCGCGAGGTGGCCCGCGGCCGGGCGCTGGTGGCGGCGGTGGCGGGCCAGCCCCCGCGCTTTTATCGCCCCCCCTGGGGCCACCACAATCTCGTCACGGCGCTGGCCCCAGGGCTTTTGGGTCTGCGCCGGGTGCTGTGGTCCATCGCGCCGGATGATTGGCGGTCCGACCGGCCACCCGACGCCATCGCCCGGCACGTGGTGCGGTACGCGCTGCCCGGGGCGGTCGTGGTGCTGCACGATGCCGGCGGCGACCGCACGCGGACGGTCGCCGCGCTCGAGCCGATGATTGCCGGGATCCGACGCCTGGGATTCGAGCTCGTGCCGCTGGGTGCTCTGCAGGAAGAGCGGTCGTGGGTGCGCAAGATATGGGCTTGGCGCGAAGGAGTCTTCACGCGGCGCTATCGGGTGGAAACGGTGCCGGCCCCAGACGGCGGCCCGCCCGTGCTGCGCGTCGGCCGGGCCGTGTACCGGGGGCCTGTCCTCGAGGGCCCGGATGCCGCACCGCCCATTCGCCCGGGAGCCCCGATGGCAGAAATCCACTTTCAGAACTACACGCTGGGCCAAGCCAGCGGCGGCCGGGCCGGAGGCCTCCGTGCATGGGCGCGGGTGGGCCAAAGCATGCCGCAACTTGGCCAGTGGGTAGCCCAGGATCCCACCCTGGCTGACGCCGCACTGGTGGGGGGGGTGACCGTGCTGGACGTCGGCCGTGCGGTCGAGCGCCTGGGCTTTCACCGGCAAGAGATGGGCGGCCTCGCGATGTTGCCGATGCGGTTCTATCTCGTGGTGCTGATGGTGGTGTTTCACCGCCAGGGGCTGGGAGTGCTGCGGCGCTTAGCCAGGCTCAAGCCCGTCCTCATCTACATGACACGCCAAGAATTTTTGGCGCGCTACGGCCCGCGCACGCCGTAGCGCACGGCCAAGCCCGCTCGCGGGGTCTGCTACTCTTAGGGGAGCGCGAGTGCGCATCCGCCTCGCCGAAAGGGGTCGATCGCCGATGCAACTCAAGAATCAGGTGACGATGGCCGCGCCGCCCGACGTCGTATATCAGGCGCTCACGACGCCGGAGAGCCTGGTGGAAACCATGCCGGGCTTGAAGCAGCTGACGCCGGTGGGGCCCGGCAAGTACGACGCCGTGCTGGAGCTCGGCATTTCGGCGGTCCGCGGGCGGTACGCCGGGACCATGGAGATTCGAGACCCGGATCCTCCCAACGGGTACAGATTGGAAATGGATGGGAAGGGCCCCGGCGCGTTTGTGCATGTCGTGCTGACGGTGGGCATTGCGCCATCGGAGGCAGGCAGCCTGGTGCAATATGAAGGGGAAGCCCAGGTGGGCGGCACCCTGGCGGGAATCGGGCAGCGGGTCATGGGAGGGGTCTCGCAGATGCTTCTCACGCAGTTCTTTGCTGCGGTCGGTCGGGCGGCCGAGCGCCGGGCTCAGGAGTAGCCGCATGACCGGACTGACAGAGGCCCAGCGCATCTGGGATGCGGTCTTGGCTGCCGAGGCCCGCGGCCAGCAGGCGCTCTTGGCGGAGATTGTCGCGGTGGTGGGCTCGGCCTATCGGCGTCCTGGCGCCCTCATGATGATGGCGTCCGATGGCCGCATGGAGGGCACGGTCAGCGGAGGTTGCCTCGAGGGGGACCTCTTCGTGCGGGCCGAGCCGCTCTTCTCCGAGGCGGCGCCGTTCGTCGTCGACTACGACCTGGCGGAGGACGAGATGTGGTCGCTGGGCATTGGCTGCAAGGGCCACATCCGTGTGTGGGTGCGTCGCGCCCCCGAAGAGGGGGACCGGGCCCGCTGGACGCGGGCGCTGGCGACAGGCGGTGTGCTGTACGCCCAGCTGCCGCTCGGCGCGGACCAAGTGTGGCTTGCGGGCGAAGACCCCCCCGAGGGCCCGCTGGGCGAGGCCGTGCGGGCGGCGTGGGATGGCGCCGAGCCGCGGGTCGTTGAACCCGGATCCTGGTTTGTCCGGGCTTGGCGGCCAGCCCCGCGACTGGTGCTGGTGGGGGCCGGGCACGACGCGGAGCCCGTGGCCCAGCTGGCTCAGCGGATGGGATTTCGCGTCGTGGTGGTGGACCCGCGGGAGGCGTTCAACGATGAGCGGCGCTTTCCCGGCGCAGAGCACGTGGTGGTGGAGGCCCGCACGCTCTCGGCGCAGCAGTACCCCGAGCTGGTGGATGCCTACTGGGTGGTGATGAACCACCACAAGGAGCGGGATGGTGCGGCGCTCAGGGCAGCTCTCCAGATGCGGCCGCGGTTTGTGGGGGCGCTCGGCCCTTGGTCGCGCACGGCCGAACTGCTGGAGGGAGTGCCGGGCATCGATGAGGTGCACGGCCCACTGGGGCTGGATCTGGGGGCGGAAACTCCGGAGGAGGTGGCCCTTGCCATCGTGGCCGAGCTGATGGCCGTGGACCGGCGCCGGAGCGGCGCCACGCTCAACCGCAGAGACCGGGTCCATGCCGCCCGCTGAATGGCTGCCCGTGGTGCTGGCGGCCGGACTGTCCCAGCGGATGGGGGCGCCCAAGCTGGCGCTGGCCCATGGAGGCGTGTCCGTGCTGGCCGCCAGCGTAGGCGCCGTGCATCGAGCAACCGGGCGCCTGCCGCTGGTCGTGGCGCCCGCCTCGGGCCCGGTGCGGGCGCTCGCCGCTCAGCTGGGGGTCGTGGTGGCGCTCAATGCGGCGCCGGAGCGCGGGCTCTCGTCATCCCTGGCCATTGCGGCCCGCGCGGCGGGGCGGCGCGGCCTGCTGGTGTTTTTGGGTGATGAGCCCGAAGTGTCCGCCGCGGCCGCCGGTGCAGTGGCCGCGGCCGTGGCGCGCTGGCCGGATGCGGGCTTGGTGGTGCCTCAGTTTCGCGGCGGCGTGCCGGGCCATCCCGTGTATGTGGCGCGGAGCCTGTTGGCGAGCGTCGATCAGCTGACGGGGGATCGGGGGGCCCGGGCGCTGGCCGCCGGGCTGCCTGCAGACCGGGTGCGCACCGTCGAGGTTGATGAGTGGCCGCCGGGTGATCTGGATACGCCGGCAGACTGGGAGCGCTTTCAGAAGGCGCGGGACGCCAACAAGAACTGAGTTGGGAGGCGAATCGTGTGGCAGACGACAGCCCAAGCACGGTGGCCGATCCCCACGAGGGCGATCAGGCGCTGAGCCAGCTGTTTTCCGGGCGGCTGGCGTGGCGGCCGGACCCCAAGATGGTGCGGCAGGCCAACCTCACGCGCTTTTTGGCCACGTGGGAACTGGCGGACTTGGATGCGCTGCGGGCTCGGGCGGCAGAGCACCCTGAGTGGTTTTGGGACGCGGTGGTCAAAGACATTGGGTGGCACTTTGCCAAGCCGTACGACGAGGTGCTGGATCTGTCGCGGGGGTCGCACTGGCCGCGCTGGTTCACCGGAGGCACCACCAACCTGGCCAGCACCTGCCTGGATCGCCATGCGACCGGGCCGCTGCGCAACCGGCTCGCCGTGATCTGGGAGGGGGAGGAGGGCGCCGTCGCCAAGCTCACCTACCGCGAGCTGTACCGCGAGGCGAACCGCCTGGCCAACGCGATGGCGGCCCGCGGCGTGGGGCCGGGCACGGTGGTGGGGCTGTATCTGCCCATGATTCCGGAGGCCGTGGTGGCCACCTATGCCATCGCGAAGCTGGGGGCGGCCTACGTCCCGCTGTTTTCCGGGTACGGCGCTGAGGCGCTGGCCACCCGCCTGCAAGATTCGGGGGCCCGCTGGCTCATCTGCGCCGACGGCTTTTACCGGCGTGGGCGGCGGGTGGATATGAAAAGCGTGGCGGACCAGGCGGTGGCGGCCTGCCCGGAGGTGGCCGCCACGCTTGTCGTGAACCGAACGGGCCAGCCTACGTCCATGACCCCAGGGCGCGACCACTGGTGGCACGATCTGGTGGAGGAGGGCGACACCACGCCACGGACCGCGGAGGTGGACAGCGAGCATCCGTTTATGGTGATTTACACATCGGGCACGTCCGGGCGGCCCAAGGGCGCTGTCCACGTGCACCCAGGCTTTCCGCTCAAGGCGGCTCAGGACCTGCTGCACTGCTTTGATCTGAAGTCCAGCGACACGCTGTTTTGGTTCACCGACATGGGGTGGATGATGGGGCCCTGGGAGGTGCTGGGCGGGATGGCGCTGGGCGCCACGGTGCTCCTGTACGACGGAAGCCCCGACTACCCCGGACCGGACCGGCTTTGGTCGCTGGTCGAGCGCCACGGCGTCACCGTCCTGGGGATTTCTCCAACCGCCATTCGCGGCTTGATGGCGGCGGGCACCGACCCCGTGCGCCAGCATGACCGGTCGAGCCTGCGCATCCTGGGCTCCACGGGCGAGCCGTGGACGCCCGAGGCGTGGGAGTGGTTCTTCGGCGAAGTGGGCGGGGCACGGTGCCCCGTCATCAATTACTCCGGCGGCACCGAAATTTCGGGGGGCATTTTGTCCGGCTTCCCCACGGAGCCGTGCAAGCCCTGCGCCTTTGGCGGGCCGGTCCCCGGCATGGCCGCGGTGATCCTGGACGAGGCGGGGAACCCCGCGCCGCCCGGGACCGTCGGGGAGTTGGCTCTCACCGCGCCCTGGCCCGGCATGACGCGCGGGTTCTGGAACGACCCGGAGCGCTACGAGGAGACCTATTGGTCGCGGGTCCCCGATACCTGGGTGCACGGAGACTTCGCCGTGGTGGACCCCGAAGGCTTTTGGTATATTCTGGGCCGCAGTGACGATACCATCAAGGTGGCGGGCAAGCGGCTGGGGCCGGCCGAAGCCGAGGGAGCGCTGGCGGCGCACCCCGCCGTGCGCGAAGCGGCGGCCATCGGGGTGCCGCATCCTATCAAAGGTGAGGTGCTGGTGCTGTTCTGCGTGCTGCATGCGGGCCAGTCCTGGGACGAGCGCTTAGAAGCCGAGCTGTCCGCCGCGGTGGCGAGCCACCTGGGCAAGGCACTGAAGCCCGACCGCATCTACGCCGTCGCGGAGCTGCCCAAAACGCGCAACGGCAAGGTGGTGCGGCGTGCGCTCAAGTCCGCCTATCTGGGGAGGGACCCGGGCGACGTGTCCGCCATCGAGAACCTGGCGGCGCTGGATGCCATCCCGCGGCTGACAGCGGAGGGCAGCGCGGTTCAGGGCTCACCCGGTGGGGCTGGGCCGGTCGGCGTCGGGGGCTGAGGGCCCAGGGTCATCAGCGGGCGGCTCTTCAACAACAGCAGGCCAGACAGCGCCATCCAGAGGCCGCCCGCGGCCATAGTGACGGGGTTGCGGTGGCCGGTCGGGGGCGATGGTTTGTAAGGCTAGAGGTTCGTTGTGTGGCCATCGCCCCGTCGAAGTCCTAGCTCGCCTGTCCCCCAGGGACGGTTGTTCGTACGGACCCCGATGGCTACCGGGACGTTCGGGGGCGACGGATGTGGGTCCAGGAATCGGCGCGCTGTGGTCGATGGTCCTGAGTGATCTTGAGAACCACGAGGTGCAGCAGATGCAGGTGGCTGGGGCAGCGGACCTCTCCGCCTTCAGGACGGCGATCGCGACCGGCTCCCCAACGCCGACGTGTAAGAGTGCATCGCCCACCGGAGAGACCCGTCGCTCCCCAAACGCCGTCCGGACGGCCCTCGCGGCGCATAACGGTGCCCATCCGGGCCGTCGGCCCGGCGCCACCGCAACCTCGGGCTGGCGACCCAAAATATTTCGTGCCGTAAGCAGGAATGCGAAGCGAGGAATGGAAGTCCCTACCGTAGACTCAGGGATGACCCAGAGATAAGCGTTTTGGATATGCTTCGGTGATGGCAGGAGGCTGATGGGAATGAGTCAATCAAGCACACGACGTCGTGCGGGATGGCTTGGAGCGCTGCTCTTGAGTTCGGCATTGGCCCTCGTCGGGGGGGGGGGGCGAAGGCTCAAAGTGACCGCGCCACGCTTCATGACCGCGGATTCGCCTACAGCGTGACATGGGCCAACCTTGGCTCCGCAACAGCAACATGGACGATCGAGGCCAGGACGGCCACCAGCATCACGGTAAGCGGTGATATCCAATTTGATGGCCAGCGAATTCCCTTTGGAGGCACGGCAGTTGCTTTGGGCGGGAAGTTCCAGAACGCGTACATGGATGCAACGAAGGGTGGACCGGATGGCATCATGTGGGCCGTCAGTTCCGGAGGCCATCACTTGTGGGCCAGCTCGACCACCCAGTCCTTTACAATGGCCAACCCGGCCATCACGTACACCCAAGGAAAGAAGAACGCGCTGAAGGCCCTGAACAACTCGGGCATGAAGGCCGGGACGCTGGCCATGGGCGCCGCTCCGGGGAGCACCACTGGGCCAGGCGGCGGCGGCGGTTGTTGGCCTTACAGCAGCAACCAGTATGTTGATGGCCAGGGGTGGTCTGACTGCACGGAGGCGTCAGAGGCGGCGGCCTACGCACAAATCGTATCGGATCCCCAGATCCACCAGGGCCAGTACACTCTTTTCAATTACAGAGTATGGTGGGCGAATTCCTTCGCAACAAACGCAAACAGTGACTTCTACATCACGCAGGCATACATGAGTGCCGGCACTGGCCAGCCACAGGTTTTCGAGCAGCAACTATATCCGTACAGCCAGGGAACGGGGAACACGTGGTCATTCAGCGTTGGATATTACGGATTTAATGTCACTTATTACTTGGGAACGGCATCTACTCAATCCGTGGGTGACGCCACAAGTTGGACGGTGACGGAATCAGGAAGCTGGAGTCCCGGCCCTAAGCAGTACGCCAGCGACGGTGCTGGTAACGGCTTTGACTCACGCATCGAACTTTACGCCAATAGTGATCAGCCGACGGGG
>JAKADP010000024.1 GCA_021820465.1 Bacillota bacterium | reverse complement strand
CGCTTCCCTATTTCTTCACCGACTCGTCCGCAACGCTGGCGGCAAAATCCCGGGCAGACGTGTTCTCGGACTCGCTTGACGACACGAAGGATCATGGGCACCGGCCACCGCTAGCCTCCTGCCGTCGAAGCAATAACCCGCCAGATCCCAAGCCGCCGAACGTCCTCCCGGCGGTCGGCTTCTCGGGCCCATGCGCCCAGAAAGGCACCGCAGACGCCAACACTGGACGGTGCGGCGTGACCCCGCGGCCTAACGCCGGCCACCCCCGGGCGCCATGTACCCTGTGGGACGCATGCGTCAGTGGCGCCCCATGGGTGTCGCCGCGGTCGATGCTGCCAAATCGCGGTGCCCGGGCGCCTTCCCGACCGCCCCCGGCAGGGCGCCCGCCACGGCCAGGGCAAAACGTGGCTGAGGAGTATTGCTGCTCCCCGCGGTCCTTCGCGGCCCCTGTTGCTTCGGACTTGGGTGACATATCCTAAGGTATATACTAACGTTGATGACGAGCGAAACGTGATGGCGTTGCGCCGGGATAAGGCTGAATGAGGGGCAGCCATCGTCAGTTCAAGCACCCCACGAAGGCGGGACGCGTCACTCTGCCGGGACACCCTAATGATGACCTGCCCCCGGGCCTCTGGCGCAGCATCCAGCGGCAAGCAGGCTTCCTGAAGGAGGGGGGACGTTAATGCGCCACTATACGGTGATCATCGAGCGAGGGGACCACAACTACGGTGCCTATGCTCCGGATGTCCCAGGGTGCGTGGCCACGGGGTGTACCGTCGCCGAAACGCTCGCCCACTTTGAAGAAGCGTTGGGATTCCACTTGGACGGGCTCGAAGCCGATGGGCTTCCCATCCCCGAGCCGCACACCACGGCGCATACCGTAGTCGTCTAAACGCAAGACCCACCGCTCCAGAAGGGTCGGTGCACCGACGGGACCTCTGCTCCCCTGAGAGCCGCTCCCCGCAACGCTCCGGCAACTCGCTGACCACCACGTCGGGATGGGTCGGCCCGGGCTTGGGCCTATCGACCCCATCGCGACGGGGAGGGATGGCCGGGCACGGGCTGTGTCGGCACTTGACCGAGCCGTTCACGGGGCTCAACCTCCAGATCGACAAGCGGGCCTAGCATGGGGCTGCCGCCCGCACCGGATCGAAAGCTGACAGGTCCCGTGCCTCGGTCGGCGTGAGCTGGCGAAGCAGTTTACACAACCCACGTCAAAGTCCCTCCGCAACCACGCAAACGCCCCCATGGCCCTTGCCCGTGCGGAGGCGATCGACCGCCACATCCCAAGCCGCCGAGCGTCCTGCACCGTGGTGGGCATCTCACGCTATGGCGGCGCTGGCAACGCCCCCCGGGCCCAGCAACTGGGGCTGCGCGTGGCTGTGCCGCTGGTGTCGATTGACGCGTTCGGCACGGCGGCCGTGTTCGACCGGTCTACGTCCCCCGAGGGCGAGCTGCCGCCCATGGCTCTCCGACCGCTGCGATATGCCAATGGCCGAGGTCACCCGGCACGGCATCGCGCGCGAGGCAGCGTTGCGCCGAGCCGTCCGCCATCTCGGGGGCGCCTGGGAGCCAGCGAGCGGGACGGCGGAGCCCAGTTTCATCCCGCTGCCCCCGCCCAGGCGATCGTGCGGTCGGTGGCGCACCGGTAAGCTCCTGGGTTGTTGGCCGCGCGTCTCCGGCGGTCGCTGTGCTAGTCTGGGTCGTAGCGCCGGATGTTCGGACGCTTGGCCCCCATTTGCCCTCACGCCTTTAGTCGTGCCGCCGCTTGCGAAACACGGGAGGTGCCGCGTGCCGGTGACCGCCAATCCCGCCGTGCGCCGCGTGCTGGCCCTGATGGCCGCCACGGCGGTGACGGGCGTGGGGTCCGGGCTGTTTCTGCTGACCGGCCCGTGGCTGATGTACAACATCACCCACTCCGCATTTTGGGTGGGCGTGCTCTCCGCCATGGCCGGCCTCATGTTTTGGGCGGGCCCGCCGCTTGCCCATTTGGTCGACCGCTACGACCGGCGGCACGTGCAGCTGCTGGCGCTGGCCGTGCAGGCACTCACGGCACTCGGCCTCGGGATCGTCGTGGCGCGCGGCGCCACCACGGTCCCCGTGGTGCTGGCGGCCGAACTGCTGCTGGGCGCCGGATCCAACCTGGGCCAGCTGGCCAACGCGTCCATCCTCAGCACCCTCATCCCCCCGCAGGCCCGGCTGACGCTGAACAGCTGGTGGTCAGTGGCCACCCTGCTGGTGCGCTACGGCGCCCCCGGTCTGGCGGGGTTTGTGCTGGCGGCCGGCGGTGTGCCGCTGGCGCTCTATCTCCAGGCCGCGGCGGCCATCCCCCTGGCGGCCGCCTCGCTGCTGCTGCCGCGCCACGTCATCCGCCATGCCCCCGATGAGGCTTTGGGCACGCTCCGGCAGGCCTGGTCCGTGCTCCGGTCCGCGCGCGGGCTGTGGCTGTCGACTTGGGCGATGGCGTATTGGAACTGGACATTTGCCGGACTCCTGGCGCTTCTGGTGTACTTTTACCGCAGCGACTTGCACTTCACGGCCACCCAGGCAGGCTTGGCCGGGCTGGCGGCCGGCGTGCCGCCGATTGGCTTTGCGCTGCTGGGGCCGTGGCTCAATCGCCGGTGGGGGCCGGGTCGGGTGCTGGTGGGCAGCATCGCGCTGTCGGGCGTGGCCATGGCCACCCTGCCCGCGCTGTCGGGCCCCGCATGGGTGGGAGGCGCCGTGGGCATGGCCGACGGCCCCATCGGACCGGTCCTGGCCGGCCTCACCACGATGATGCAGCACCGCATCCCCACCCACCAGTACGCCCGCGTGACGGCGCTGCGCCGCATGGTGTCGATGGGCGCCACCCCCACCGCGAGTGTGCTGGCGGGGTGGGCCGCGGGACAAGTCGGGGCGCCGCCCGTTTTGGCGGGCTTTGGCGTGCTGACGGTCCTAGGCGCGGGATGGGCCGCGTGGCGCGGGGCGCTCGCGCGGGTGACGCTCTTGGGCGATATCGGCCCGAGGGTCCCGGCGCCATCTGCCGGAGGGATGGGCGGCGATCCCGCAGGATAGCAGGAGCTAGCTCTGGCAACCTTTATCGTCTATGGTGAGGGGAGACGGGGCGGTCCGCAGCCGCCCAAAAAGGGCGTGACGACATCGACGGCTCGCAGTTCCCCCATCGGCTCCGCGTGAGGGTCCGGTTTGCCGAGACGGACGCCAATCGGCACGTGAGCCAGGTGAGCTATCTCATTTACTTTGAAGAGGCGCGCACAGCCATGCTGGCCGAGCATGTGCCCACGTTTGACTGGTCCAGCGGGCACACGCTGGTGCTGGTGCGCCAGTGGATCGACTACGTGGCCCCCGCGCACTTCCCCGACCGCCTCGATGTGTGGTCGTGCGCGGTGAAGCTGGGCACCAGCTCCATTCGGCTCGCGCACATCATCACCCGGGACGACGTGGGCGGCACCACCCGGATTGCCCACGGCGAGTCCACCATGGTGCTGGTGGACGCCGCATCGGGAGCGAGCCAGCCGTGGGCTGACCCCATGCGCGCCGAGTGGGCGGCCTTGCTGCGGCCCGAGCTCGCGCCCGCCTTTGACCGCGGGCGCTAAGCGGGCCGCCAGAGGAGCCACACGCCCAGCACAATGACGACGCTGCCGGCGGCGCGCGTCCAGCTCCACGGCTCGCGCAGGATCGCCACCCCCACCAGGACGATCAGCACATACGACAGGCTGAGCGTGGGGTAGGCCACCGCCAGCGGCAGCCGCTTTAACAGCAAGAGCCAGGTGACGAGACTCACCACGTACGCCGCCAGCCCCAGCAAAATCTCGGGGTTGGTGATGATCGCCACCCACTGGGACAGCGCCAGCGTCACCTTGCCCGTGCCTGCCTTCAGCAGGTACTGGCCCACCACGTTCAGCGCAATCGTAATGGTGAACAGGACCGGGATCGAGCTCGTCACGCGGCCAGGCCCCAGGGCCCTGTGGCGCATCGTCGTGTTGGATCCATTGCCAGACACCTCCTGCATTCCGCGGGCTATCGCGACAGCCCCGCCGTGGAGTCCAAACGCTCGCCGCCCGCCAGCCGTTGCGCGCCGTCGCTCACCTTTCTCCTTATTCGCCTCATTCGCCTCATTCGCCTCAGGTGGCCGACATCCTGCCGCGGGGTGTGCGCCCCCAGTGCTCGGCTCCTCCGACCGGGGGATTGGGGGCCATCTGGTCCCCGCGAAATGGGACCATGCGGCGTCTGTCCTGGGGGTGGCCCCGTTGCTAGCGTGAGGGGGCGCGCCCGGCCCGCTGGCCGCGGCGAGCGAGGCAGACAGAATCAGGGAGGCGGAGTAGCGCTGAGCACCCAGACAATCCAGGCCGTCGTCATCGCGGACTACGACCAGACCCCCCAGGTGGAGTGGGTCGAGCTGCAGGACCCGGGGCCCGGTGACGTGCGCGTCCGCATCCACGCCGCCGGCATTTGCCACAGCGACTGGCATGCGGTCACCGGCACCCTGCCGCTGCCCATGCCCATGGTGCTGGGCCACGAGGCCAGCGGCACGGTGACCGACGTGGGCCCGCTCGTCGAGCGCGTCCGGGTGGGGGATCGGGTGGTTGTCACGTGGGTTCCCGCCTGCGGCCACTGCTTCTGGTGCCTCAACGGCGCTCCGGAGCTTTGTGAGACGGCGAACCGGGGCGCCGTCAGTGGCACGGGAGCGGACGGGCGCACTCCGCTCCGCTGGCGCGGGCAGCCGCTGCATCGCTTTTCCTGGAGCGGCACCCTCGCCACCGCGGCCGTGGTGCCGGAGTCCGGCGTGGTGCGCATCGGGCCCGATATGCCGTGGCGCGAGGCGGCCCTCTTGGGCTGCGCCGTCCAAACCGGGGTGGGAGCAGCGTTCGGTGCGCCCATCGTCCCCGGCGACACCGTGGCGGTCCTTGGCCTGGGCGGGGTTGGGCTCAACGTGGTTCAGGGAGCCCGCATGGTCGGCGCCGCACGAATCATCGCGGTGGACCCCGTCGCGTGGAAGCGCGAGTTGGCGCGTGAGCTGGGTGCCACCGACACGGTGGACGCTTCGGTCGATGTCTTGACCGCGCTGCTGGATCTGACCGATGGGCGCGGCGTGGATGTTGCCTTTGAGGCGGTCGGCCAGGTTCCCCTGATGGCGCTGGCGTTCAACGCCGTCCGACGCGGGGGCACCGCCGTCATGGTGGGTGTCCCCATGCCCAATGCCGAGCTGTCGCTGAACGCGTTTGCGTTTCCCTCCCAGGAGAAAACGCTGACCGGCTCCTGGCTGGGCGGGTCCCACCCCGCGCGCGACATCCCCCGGCTCGAGGCGCTGTGGCGGTCGGGGCAGCTGAGGCTGGCGCCGCTGACCACGCACACCTACGCCCTGCACGAGGTCCCCGAAGCGCTGCAGGACCTCCTGAGCGGCCGCGTCGCACGGCCCGTGGTGGTGTTTCCGGATGCCGAGGCGCCGGCCACCCGGGCGCGAACCCATGATCCAGCGCAAGCGGAGGAAGAATGACATGACCGTGTTTAAGGATGCCGAAGCCCTGTATGACATTCTCGGCGGATTCTTTTCCGATCGCGTCCGCTGGACAGACGAGGCCCACCTGATTCATCAGGTGGGGGGCCCCATCACCTTTATCTTCGAGCGCCCGGCCGCACAAATTTGCTGGGTGCCCGAGGCCGCCTCCGCCGAGCCGGAGGAGCCCTCGTCGGAGCGGGCGCCCTTTCGGCTGGTGCTGGGCGCGGCGGGGCCGACGCCGCTGCTCACCTTTCGCCAGGACGGCGACACGGCCCACCGCTTCTGGCTGGGCCTCCTCGACCTCCAGCAGGCGTTGGCCCGCCAGCAGGTTCGCGCACAGGGTCCCCTGTCGCGCGCGATGAAACTGCTGCCGCATCTGGACGCCATCTACCCGCTGTACCCGGAATACCTGACCAGTCGGGGACACGGCGACTTGCTGCCCCCGGCCGCGGGGCTCCGCCGATGATTCCCGGCTGGGTGCCGGACGGTCCCTGGATCGACGGGGTGCGGCACGACGGCGCGGAGGCGCTCCCCGTCGTGTCGCCGTCCGACGGGACGCTGGTGGCTACGGTGCGTGCCGCCGGTCCGCAAGACGTGCACCGCGCCGTTCGAGCTGCCGAGGCGGCCTCTCGCGACCGGCGCTGGCTCGGCGTCCCCGTGCTGGAGCGCCAGCGGGTGATGGGCCGGGCGGCCCAAGCCCTCCGAGCGCACGACGGGGACCTGGGCCGCCTCATCGCCCGCGAAATGGGCATGCCGGAGACGGCCGCGCGCTACGTGGAGGTGCCGTACGCCGCGGGTGTCCTGGACTACTACGCGGGGCTCGTGGCCAGCGTGAGCGGAGAAACCCTGCCCGTCGACATCCCCGGAGTGGATCCGGCGTTTCACGTCTTCACCACGCGGCGCCCTGTCGAGGTGGCCGCTCTGATTACGCCGTGGAATTTTCCCCTGCTCCTGCCCGTGTGGAAGGTGGCCGCGGCATTGGCTGCCGGCTCGGCCGTCGTGTTGAAGCCCGCCCCCGAGGCGCCGCTGACGGCGCTGGCCCTCGTGGCGCTGCTGGAATCGGCCGGGGTGCCTCCGGGGGTGATCAACGTGCTGCCGGGCGGGGATGCCGTGGGCGAGGCGCTGTGCACCCACCCGGGAGTGCGGCACATTTCGTTCACGGGATCCTCGGCCGCGGGGCGCGCGGTCGCGGCCCAGGCAGGCCAGGGGCTAAAGCGCGTGCAGCTGGAGCTGGGCGGCAAGTCGCCGGCGCTGGTGTTTGCCGATGCCGACGTGGACAGCGCCGTCAGCCAGTGCCTGTTTGGCGTCTACTTCAACAGTGGGCAGGTGTGCCAGGCCGCCAGCCGGATTCTGGTCCACGAGAGCCAGTACGCCCCCTTCCTGGAGCAGTTCACCGCGCGGGCCCAGGCGCTGCGCGTGGGGGCCGCCACTGACCCCGACACCGACTTGGGCCCGCTGGTGCGCCCGAGCCAAGTCGCCTTCATTCAAGACCATGTGGACCGCGCGCTGGCCGGTGGGGCGCGGTGCCTCTTGGGAGGCCACCCGCTGGCGGGCCCGGGCTCCTTCTACGCACCGACCGTGCTGGCCGACGTCTCACCGGCGCTCTCAGTGTTCCAAGACGAGCTGTTTGGCCCAGTCGCCGTGGTCACCCCGTTTGCCACCGACCTGGAGGGCCTCAGGCTGGCCAACGCGACTCCCTATGGATTGGCGGCCGCCGTCTTCACCCGCGATCTGCGGCGAGCCCTCAGCATCAGCGGAGCGCTGGCCGCGGGCACCGTGTGGATCAACACGTCGCAGATGCAAAGCCCGACGGTGCCGTTCGGAGGCATGAAGGCGAGCGGCTGGGGTCGGGAATTGGGCCGAGCGGGCTTGGAGGAGTTCCTCGACACGCAGGCGACGTGGATCGACCTGCACGAGGCGCCTCCAACGTACTTCTGACACGCGCAGCTGGAGCAACCCGGAGCCGATGGAGCCGCACCGCGGCAGGGAGGGCGATAACCCGTGCTGAGAGCCTTGCTCTTGGATTTGGATGGCACGCTCCTGGATCTGGACGGCGATGCCTTTTTGGAAGCGTACTTGGCGGCCGTCGCCCAGTGGATGGCCCCCATGGTGGAGCCGCCCCGATTTACCGAGGCGCTGTGGTCGGCCGCCGTGCCCGTGCTGGTCAGCCGCACCGCACATCCCGGCCGCTCAAATCGCGACCTGCTGTGGGAGGCTCTGGGCGACGCCCTAAAGATGCCGGCAGCCCCCTTGAGGCAGCGATTCGAGGAATTTGTCCAGGGGGACCTCACCGGCATCTATCCCGGGGGGGCGCCGATGCCCGGCGCGCATGAATTGGTGGCCGCCGGGCGGGCGGCCGGGATGAAGCTGGCCCTGGCCACGATGCCCATCTACCCTCGGCCGGTCATTGATGAGCGACTCAGGCGGGCGGGTCTCATGGACGTGGCGTGGGACCTTGTGGCGACCGATGCCATGGAGTCCGTGAAGCCGCACCCGGCCTACTACCAGGAGATCGCCGACCGGCTCGACGTCTCCCCCGCCGACTGCCTGATGGTCGGGGACGACTACTTCCGCGACGTGGTGGCTCGCAAGGTGGGCATGGCCACGGCCTACGTGGGCCCACCCATGGCAGGGGTCGACACGGGTCCCTCCGGCACGCTCGGCGACTGGGTCCGCGCGTTAGAAGGGCCCGCGGGCCCTCTCGCGCGGTGGATCCCCTGAGCAGCCACGCCACCGCACCCGATGTGGCAGCCAGGACGGACAGGTGTTCGGCGGATGATTCCCAGATTATTCACGGATTATTAAGGAGGCAGTGCGATGCGGTTTGGCTTTGATTGGGGCGAAGATCGCTCGGAGTGGATGACAGCCATGCGCGCGGGCCTGACGGCGACGCTCGCCCGCCATGGGCACACGCTGTCGCCCGCGCTGGTGGGGGCGGACCTAGTGTTTCATCGCGTGGATCCGGATCGCCCGCGCCCGTTTCGGCGCCAGTACCAGGCGACGTTTGTCGTGGCTGTCGTGGAGGGGGCGCCGCTTGCGCCCGCCGAGCGCTTAAAGGCGCTCTACCCGATGCTCATCCGCTCCATCTCCAACCTGCTCATGTATGGCGGGGACGCCCCCGCCGGACAGGCCCGGGTGGCGCTGGTGACCCCCGAGCTGGGCAACTACACCGTCGAGGCGCCGGCGGGCGACGCGTGGTTCGAATCCGTGTACGAGCGGGTGGCGCCGCTGGCGGAGTCGCATCTGGTCATCAACAACGTATTTGACCAGGATCTGCCTGACGAGCTGGCCGACGGCACGGAGGTAACGCGCCAGCTGGCGGACGCGGCCCGCACCCTGGACCGATGGCACCTGTTTCCCACGCCGTTTCCCATGTCGGAATTCCTGCCGCCTGAAGACCTGCGCCAGATGCGCCATCTATTTGGCATCGGAGGCCTGTCCTACGGCAACCTGAGCGCCCGCTTGGATGACGAGCGGTTCTGGATGTCCGCCAGCGGGGTGGACAAGGGCAAGGTGGGCACCGTGAGCCGGGACATCCTCCTGGTGAAAACCTACGACCCCATCGCGAACGCCATGCGCATCTCGGTGCGCCCTGATTCGGATCCCCTCCGCGTGTCGGTGGACGCCGTCGAGCACTGGGGCATTTATCGGCGACACCCGGGCATCGGGGCCCTGATTCACATCCACGCGTGGGTGGATGGCGTCGTCAGCACCAGCATCAACTATCCGTGCGGCACGATTGAGATGGGCCAGGCCATGTCCGACCTCTTGGACCAGGACCCGCATCCTGAGTCCACGATCATCGGGCTGAAGAATCACGGCATCACGGCCACCGGGCCCAACTTTCCCGACATTCTGGCCCGACTGGCCGACCGGGTGCGCCCCACGGTTCCCATGCAGTAGCGTGCCAGCGGCCACCGCGCCAGACGCCAGTCTGAGGGGGAGTGCGATGTCTTCAGGGCATATGGTGCCACTGCAGCGCGTCGTGTGGGACGTGGGCGGCGGGCCGCCGGCCCGGTCCGCGCCCCGCGCGGTGCCGCTGACGCTCCGCGAGGCGCGGGGCGTGGTTCGCCGCATGGCGCGCGGCGCCCAGCGCCCCACGGTGGTGCTGGCCGGGGTTGATCCCCTGGCGCCGCCGGGCCGCGGGATCCCGGTGGCTGGCTTGGTGGAGGCCCTCACGTCCCGGGGCTTCCCCACGGGACTGGCGCTGCACCCCACCGCCGCCTTCACCCCGCGCTCCCTGCGCGCCTGGGCCGCGATGGGGGTGCAGCACATCGTGCTGCCTGTCGATACCGCCTTAGACAGTCACATTCCGCGCACCCCTGCCGTGCGCCGCACCGACGCCGCGACGCTGGTGTACGCCCACGCCGTGGTGGCGGCGGGCCTGCAGCTCTATGCCACCACCCGCGTCACCGCGCTCACCGCGCCCGACCTGATGGGCATTGCCGCCCTGCTGCCGAGCCTCCAGGTGTCCCGCTGGGACGTCTCCTTCGTGGTGCCCACGGCGACCGTCGCGCGCTCGGAGCCGCTCCGAGCGATGCGGCTGGAGCGGGTGCTGGCCTGGCTCAGCCGCTATGCCGCCAGCGCGCCGTTTCCGGTCACCACCGAGGGGGCTCCGCACTTCATCCGCCACCTGCATCCCCAGCCAGACGGCCTGACGCTGGCCCCGATGGTGCGGGATGCCCAGGGCATGCTCTACATCACCGCGACCGGCGAGGTGTGGCCGGGACCCGATCTGCCGCTCAGCGCGGGCAATGTGCGCCTGCACGCTCCGCAGGCGCTCTATCGGTCGGCCCCCCTGTTCCAGCGCCTGCGCAGCGCCGCGGAGTTGGGAGGGCGCTGCGGGTGGTGTGCGTGGAGTCAGGTGTGCGGGGGATCCCGAGCGCGCGCCTACGCCCTCACGGGAGATGCGCTGGCCCAAGATCCCCACTGCGCTCCGGTCATTCTGCCGGTGGCGCCAGCCCGTCGGCGGCGATCCCAAACACCACCTTGATGGCGCCATCCCGGTGGTGGGGCAGCGAGCGGAGCGCCAGCCGATACTCGTGCAGCTGATACGCATGGGTGACCAGACCGTCTAAGGCAGGCGCGTCGGCCAGTCGCGCCACCGCCACCGGAAGATGGTTCACTCCCCCGGCATAGTACCCATAGGTTCCCACCACCGTGAGATTGCGGGTCCACAGCGGCGAGGCGTCTGCCGGCGGCCGAGACAGCGCCCCCAGCACCAGCACCTGACCCCCAGGGCGGCACAGTGCCAGCGCCTCCCCCATCGTCTGGGGACTCCCCACGGTATCCACCACGACGTCGCTCCCCCACGGGTGCAGGGCCGGCGCTCCCCACATCGGCGGCGCGAGCGGGTGGCCGGCCAGCACCGCCCGCTCGCGCACGCCCCCGCCCACCAGCCGGTGCGCCCCCAGCGCGCGCGCCATGCTGCCTTGGTGGCGGTGGCGCACTTGAACCACCACCTCCGCCTGGCTTCGCTCCACCAGCGCCCACGTCGCCAGCAGGCCCAGCGTCCCGGCCCCCAGCACCAGGACGCTCCCCACGCCCTCCCAGCGCAGGCGAGCCAAGCCGGCCAGCACAATCGCCAGCGGCTCGGCCAGCACCGCGCGCCGGAGCGGCAGGCGATCCGGCACGGGAATCAGCTGGGCCGCCGGGGCCCACATGCGCGTCGCCCAGCCCCCGGGCAGCTGACCGTGGAATCCCAGCAGGAGGCCCGGTCCCAGTCCCGCATCCGCCCGCCGCTCGCATCCGTCATCCGCCTGCGCGGCACAGGCCCGGCACAGCGGCAGGCCGCGCGCGCGGCACCCCAGCGACGGGTCGACCACCACCGCCTCGCGGGTGTCCAGCCGCCGCGCCACGACCTCATGCCCCAAAACCGCCGGAAATTGCGTCAGCGGGGCCAAATACGGGGACGACCTCCCCGTGATGATGCCAAGATCCGACCCACAGATGCCGCTCCATACGGGCTCCAGCGCCACCCAATCCCCCTCGGAGGGAAGGGGCGGCGGCTCCAGCGCCTCTAGGCGGAGCGCGCCCAAACCCAGGGCCATCGCCGACCGAGGAGCCGCGCGCTGCGCCGCGATGCGAGCGGGGTTCAGGTGGTACCGGAGCCCTTGGTACGATGCCTCGGACCCGCGCGGGCTCACGACGACCATCCCCGCTGAGTGGCGGACCGCCCGCGCGGGCGGCGGAAGCCCACGCCGTCCAGCCAGGCCAGCACTTCCCCCGCCAGGCTGCCCGACAGATCGGCCACCAGGCTGTGCTGAGGCGCCGCCAGCGTCCGGAGCGTGATCCCCGGCCGACCGCCCAGCAGCTGCTGGGCCACCCGGTTGTCGCAGACGCCATCGCCCGCAGAGAGGAGGGCCAACAGCGGGGAGGCATTGGCCCAGGGCGCTGCCGCCGCCTGGTCGACGGCGTCCAGCAGGCAGGTGAGAAAGCCCAACGTGTAGTGGCGGCTGGCTTGTCGGTCACTTTCGATGAGGCGGCCAATATAGGGATCCGCGGAAATCCCGACGTATCCGAGCGGCCGGACCGGGCGAATCCGGGACAGAACGGGGCCCGCGTGCGCCAGGCACCACCTGACGGCGGGTCCGACGGCAAATGTCAATCCCAGCGCCGGCGACAGCAGCACCGACGCCGCAGGCGCCACCACCTGCCCCTGGAGGGCCAGATAAGCCACCAGCCCTCCGTAGCTTTCGCCCCCCAGCAGCAGCGGCGTGCCGGGTGCCGCCTCGCGCTGCATCACCTGGTAGGCGTCAGCCACATCCCGCACGTGGTCCCGCCACGCCGTGAGGTGGCCCGGCACGCCACCCGACCGGCCGTGGCCACGGAGGTCCGGAAGCCAGACCGCCACCCCGCGGCTCGCGAGGTCCGACGCCAGCGGCAGGTAGTACTCGGAGTGCACCATCGATGCATGCACCAGCAGCAGGTGCGCCCATACGGCCTCCGGGTCGGGGCTGACCCGCCGAATGAAGAGGCGGGGCGCCCCGCTCCGATCCACGAAGAGCCCCCCGACTTTCATCGGGACGCGCGGCCCGCACGCCCGCCCCTTACACATCCACTCCGCACCCTGAACCCCCCTCGCCGATGCCGCATGCGGCACGTGACCCTCATATTGTCCAGTGTGACGCATCGGGGCCGCGCGCAATAGGTCCAAACGCCTATCGGCTGTGGTCCCTTGGGCCGCCGCGCCCCCAAGGGGCAAGAGTTTCGCTCCCAGCCTCGGGGATGATATACTCGCGGTCAACCCGGATGACACGACGCGATGCGCCTGCGGCTTGGCCGCGGGGCGTTCGGCGTTGTGCCATCTCGACCCCAGGCGGCTGGGCGGCGAATGCAAGGAGGGCGGAAGGATGGGCGGAAGGACGGGCGGGACGATAGGCGAACGGTATAACCCCCTGGCCGTGGAGGCCAAGTGGCGGGCGCGCTGGGAGCAGGCGGGCGTCGGCGAGGTCGACTTGGACCACGCACCGCGCCCGTTCTACAACTTGGTGATGTTCCCCTATCCCTCGGCGGAGGGCCTGCACATCGGCAATGTGTTTGCCTACACCGGGGGCGACACGTACGGGCGCTACATGGCGCTGCTGGGGCACGATGTGTTTGAGCCCATGGGGTTTGACGCCTTCGGCATCCACAGCGAGAACTTCGCCCTCAAGATGAACATCCATCCCGCCCGGCTGATTGCCGACAACGTGCGCCACTTCCGTGAGCAGCTGCACCGCATGGAGGGCCGATTCGCATGGTCCCAGGCGGTGGACACGACGTCGCCCGCCTACTACCGATGGACCCAGTGGCTGTTTTTGCAGCTGTACCACCATGGCTTGGCCGAGAAGAAGCGGGCGCCGGTCAATTGGTGTCCCTCGTGCCTTACGGTGCTGGCCAACGAGCAGGTGGTGCAGGGCGCGTGCGAGCGCTGCGGCACGCTGGTCGTCACGCGCCACTTAGAGCAGTGGTTCCTGAAAATTACGCAGTACGCCGACCGGCTGCTGGACCACCTGGATGACATGGATTGGTCCCCGACGATCAAGACGGCCCAGCGCAACTGGATTGGACGCAGTGCCGGCTTGGAGCTGTCGTTCCCGGTGGTGGGCCACCCGGGTACGTCGGTCGCATTTTTCACCACGCGCCCTGACACGGTCCATGGGGCGTCCTTCGTGGTGCTGGCCCCAGAGCACCCGCTGGTCTCCGCCATCACCACCGACGCGGCCCGCCCCGCCGTGGAAGCCTACGTGGCGGCCGCGTTGGCGCGCCGCGACCAGGAGCGCACCGACGCGAGCCGCGCCAAAACCGGCGTGGACACTGGCGCCCGCGCCTTGAATGTGGCGACGGGCCGCGAGGTGCCCATCTGGGTGGCTGACTACGTGTTGGGCAGCTACGGGACCGGCGCCATCATGGCGGTGCCCGCGCACGACCAGCGCGACTTTGAGTTTGCCCGTGCCTTCGGCCTCCCGATTCCCTGGGTCATCGCGCCGCCCGAGGGCGTGCCGGAGGCCCCCACCGAAGCGTACGGCGGACCCGGCACCGTGATCCACTCGGGCAACCTCGACGGGCTCAGCAGCGACGAAGCTCGCGAGCACGTCATGGCGTGGGCAGAGCGGGAGCACCTGGGGCAGCGCCGGGTCACGTATCGGCTGCGGGATTGGCTCATCTCACGGCAGCGGTACTGGGGCCCGCCCATTCCCATGGTGCTGTGCCCCACCTGTGGCACGGTCCCCGTGCCCGAGTCCGAACTGCCGGTCATGCTGCCCGAGGTGGACAACTTCCGCCCGCTCGGAACCGGCGAATCGCCCTTGGCCTCGGTGCCGGCGTTTAGAGAGACCACCTGCCCTCAGTGTGGCGGCCCCGCCCGCCGCGAGACGGACGTGTCGGACAACTTTTTGGACTCCGCCTGGTATTACCTGCGCTATCCCTCCGCAGAAGACACGCAACGGGCGATCTCCCCCGAGCGCATTGCCAAGTGGCTGCCGGTCAACATGTACATCGGCGGCCACGAGCACGCGGTGCTGCACCTTCTGTACACACGCTTCATCTCCATGGCGCTCCATGACATGGGCTACCTGCCCTTTGAAGAGCCCTTCCGGGTATTCCGCGCCCACGGCACCATGATTCACGAGGGCGCCAAGATGTCCAAGTCGCGCGGCAACGTCATCAACCCGGACGAGCTGTTTGACCGATACGGCGCCGATTCGGTGCGCACCTACCTGATGTTTATGGGGCCGTACCAAGAAGGGGGCGACTTCAGCGACCAGGGCATCCAGGGGGCGTATCGCTTCATGCACCGCGTGTGGGATTTGGTCGACGCGGCGCTTCGCCGAGGTGTCCGCGACGCGGCGCCTCCCGAGGCGCGCGAGCGCGAGCGGCACCGCACCATTGCCAAGGTGGGCAGCGACTACGCCGCGCTGCACCACAACACCGCCGTATCCACCTTGATGACGTACGCCAACCAGCTCGTGGCAGCCCGCGACACGGTGACCCGCGTGGAGTTGGAAACGCTGGTGATTCTGCTGTCCCCACTGGCGCCAGCCATCACCGAAGAGCTGTGGGAGCGGCTGGGGCACACCCAGATGCTGACTCAAGAAGCGCGGTGGCCCGACGTTGATCCCTCCCATCTCGTGGATGACGAGGTGGAAATCGCGGTGCAGGTGGACGGACGGGTCCGGGACCGCATCGTGGTGGCCGTCGGCAGCACCCAGGAGCAGGCGCTGGCCCAAGCGCTCGAGCGGGAGCGGGTCCGGTCGGCCTTGGGGGGGCATGCCCCCGCCCGCGTCGTCTATGTGCCCGGCCGCGCGCTGAACCTCGTGGCCGCCCGCCCGACCGCGGACCGGGCCGCCAGCGAGTAGGGCGGACGACTAACTCTTCAGGGCTCCCCGACCGACGCCTGCCAGAGGCGCTGGGCGTCGGCCGTCAGCCGGTCCCCTTCCTCCACCTGCTCGAGGAGGGAGGCTGGCAGCTGAGACGCCCCCGAGAGGGCTCCGGCCAGCGTGCCCGCGAAGCTGGCCACCGTGTCCGTGTCGTGGCCCACCAAAAGCGCCTCGCGCAAAACCTCGCCGGGGTCGTGGGGATGCCGCAGAAAGCACCAGAGCGCGGTCGGCAAACTCTCCAGCACGAATGCTCCACTCCAGAAGTGGTCGCGAATCGCAGCCGCCGGGTCGGCATCCACGTACGCTGGCACCTCTCGCATCCGGTCGCCCAGTGAGGTGCGACTGGCCGGATCGCGGCGTTCGGGCAGCTGCCGAGGGTCCCAGGCGTCCGCGGTCCGCGCCAGGTCCTCCACAAACCGGCGCCCGTCAAAGTCCTCCGGCGCAGTCGCCACGAGGGACGCCACCGCATCGGCCATCACCACCGCGCTTGCGATCGCCATGGGGTCGTGATGCGTGGGCATGGCGCACAGGGCTGCTTCCGTCCACCGGAGCGAGCGGTCCCTCCAGCGCCGAAGTCCAATGGGCGCCACCCGCATGGCCGCGCCATTGCCGGCAGACGGCGAGCCGGCGGCGTGCCACGGCACCCCGCTAGCCAGCCGCCGTATCGCCTCGACCGTCGCTCGACCCTTCCCCACGCCAAACGTCACCCAGTCCTGCAGGCGGACCGACAGCTCGACCGGGTCCATAACGCCGCAATCCAGCAAAATTTCGGCCACCAGCATCGTCTGCTGGGTGTCGTCGGAGATGCGCCCGGGGCGATGGCCGACGAACTGCAGGGGGCGCGCCTCGTCATAGCGAAGCACGCGGCCCTCATACGGCAGTCCCAGCGCATCCCCGAGGGCTCCACCCAACAGCGCGCCCCGAAACCGGTCCTCGCTTGGCCGTCCTTTGGTCTCCCGTCGGCTTTCCGTCCGCCTCCCGCCCTTTCCACGCCCGACTTTCCCTGCCGGTGGTACAGCCGTGTGCAGCTCCAGAACCTCGAGGGCCCGGATCCGGGTGCCGTCACTCACGAGCTGTCGGTTCACCTTTGGCTGAAAACGGCGAACGAAACGCAACCTGGTCGACGATGGCACCGGTGGGGCCGTCTTCACTTAGAATCACGGCACCTGGACCGCCAACGCGCCCTCGGGCCGCACATCCCTGAGGGGGCTAAGGCGGCACCTTGGCGCTCGCGACACGAAAATCTGCTTTCGAATCACGGCGCACCTCCTACACCCAGTGTATGTGTAGAAGAATCTGGGCACAAGAAGTGCCGGCGTCCTGTCACGCCTGCGGCGCGGCGCCCGCCTTTGGGCCGGCCGGCCAAATCCCAAGGGGCTTCATGCTCTCTGAGGCCGATGCGCTTGGACATCTGCGGGAAGGGCCGGCCGGTCCCGCGCTGGCAAGCAGAGGGGCAACGCACCGCCACCTTTCGACGCCCAGTCCAACTGGCGGCGAATCAATCGTGCGCTAGTCTTGGGTTAATCTCGGAACGACGGCACACCCCCCGCCGTCACGACGAACTTCAGCCACATCCCCAGCTGCTCGTGCCCAGGCACGAGGCAGACGATGTAAAAGGTGCCCGGCTTAGTGGGGGTGAAGTGAAAGGCTGCCGACTGCCCAATCGCCAGACCCGTGCTGACGTTTTGGCTGGGCGCGGCCGCGCCGGCAAACGCCAGGGTCGTGGACGTGGGGGCCCCCGCCACCACGGCGGCCGAGTGGGGCAGAGATCCTTCGTTCTTGAGGGTGACGGTGACGGTGTAGCCGGCCGGAACGCTGACCACCATTTGGCCGTGGGCGTAGCCGTCGTAGTTGAAGCCGCTGTTGGCGCCGTTGTAGCCGGCAATCAGGGTGAGCGCGGCTCGGTGGCGGCTCTGGCTCACCGAAAACCACCGCGACGGGGCTCGCGCCGCGCTTCGGGGAGCCGCCGCCTGGTGATGGTGCACCGGAGGAGCCGCGGCGCCGGCCGCGCCACACCCGGCCGCCATCAGCGCGGCGAGGGCCACAAGAGCCCACGCCCCCGGCCGCCGGCCCGCCTGCCTCGCTGTCCTATCCATGCCATCGCGCCCTTCCCTCTTGCTCGAGAACGTCCGTCTTGCTCGAGAAAGAGTACGCCAACGCGTCAGCCAGGGATCTCAGGCATGGCGGCTTCAGGAGGGGAGCGGCCAGAGGGAGCCGCAGGCAAACGAGAAGATAGGGAACATAGCTGGTGCCGGGTGTGGGGTTCGAACCCACACGGGGAAGCCCCATTCGATTTTAAGTCGAACGCGTCTGCCTGTTCCGCCAACCCGGCCGCATCAGGATCCTCGACCGCCTCGCTTGCTGTCGTTGTTCTTGCGCAGATCCGACAGGCGCGACTCGCTGTCCTTCATGAAGCGCGACAACTTATCTTCGAAGCTGGGCGCCGGGCCTCGGCCGCCCCCGCCGCCACTGCGCGGCCGCCGTCCGCCGGAAGCGCCCCCACCACCGCCGCGCGGTCCGGGAGCCGCGTTGGGATTAGCCTGCCGGATGGACAGCGCCACCTTGCCGCGGTCGTCCATCGACAGCACCTTCACCCGGACGGGGTCCTGTTCGTGCAGAAAATCGTTGATGTCCCGCACGTAGGTGTCGGCCACCTCCGAAATGTGCACCAAGCCCGTCTTGCCATTGGGCAACGCCACAAACGCGCCAAAATGGGTGATGCCTGTGACGGTTCCCTCGACCACCTGACCAACCTCTACCGCTGCACCGGTTGCACCCGTTGTACCGGGGGCCATAGACGACATGTGTGCGATGTGCCCTCCACTCTCTCAAGCGCGTGAACTTCCTCGTTGACGTCCACCCGCATTATAGAGGGTGCGCCAAAAGCCCGTCAACCGCTGTTTGGCAGTTTGTGCTAATTATTGAGCCAGAGCGGATTCGGAATCTTTTCGCGGCCTGTCAGGATAGCCTTCAGCTGGGTCGGGCTGTGGAGCGCCTGCACCTCCTGGCGGAGCACGCGGGATTGCTGCTGCACGATGGCGATGTGCTGCGCCAGCGCAACTTCCTGGTGCCGCAGCAGCAAGTAGTGCCACCCAGAGATGCCGGCTGTCACCCCCATGTCCACGGCCACCACCCACAGAACCACCCGCCCCCAGCGCACGCGCCACCGTCGGCCTTCGGCCGGGGCCCTAGTCGTTGCCGCCGTGCTCATCACCCTCCTCGCCCCCCAAGGCGTCCTCGGGGCTGTCCCCGTCGTCGTCAGGGTCTCCATACACGCCCAGCGGATCTCCCGCAATCACCAGCACGACCTGGTACCCCTTGGCGCGCGCCCGGTTGTAGAGCGTCGCCACGGTCCCCGGCTTTAGGTGGAGCCGGCGGGCCACGGCGTCGTTGCCGAGACCGGTCTCTTTCAGCGCCACGACCTGCCGCTCTCGCGGCGACAGGCGTTCGAGGCCCCGTATCTCGAGCTGCACGCTTTCCCCCCGGATATCCACAATCTGTGTACAACATGTGTACAACGTTTATACGCGTGGGCCGTAGGGGGAGTGTATCGGCGCCCGCCACCCGTGTCAATTCCGGGCGGGGCTTTTCGGCAGGCGCCCCGGTGGCCTGGCGCACCGCCACGCGCTCAGGGGGCGGATGGCCCACCGCCCCAGCTGCCGCAGGCAGCGAGCCGCCCACCGCGCAGCCGCCGCCGCCGCCGGCGCGCCGAGGGACGACCACACCACCAGGCCCAGGACTAAGCCCGCCACGGCCCACAGCCGCACCGTGCCCCAGGTGGCTATCAGCAGGCCCACCCCCACCGGCACGGTCGCAGCCAGCACCACCAGTCCGTCCGCGGCCGCGGATAAGGCGCGGGGAAACCGCCATTCAGCGCGCACCGATGCGTACACGGTGAGGAGGCCACCGAGGCCCACGCCCGTGAGCACCATCACGGCTGCGGCCCACAGCGCCGCCTCGGGGGGCATCAGCGCCAGAGGCGGCGCCAGAGCGTCTCGTCGGGCGCGCGAGGGCGTCGCCGGCTGTATTGGAGGCCGTCGACCTCTCCGTCGGCGACCAAGTGGCTGGTGTCCAGGTTCACCTGCTGGATGCGCAGCGCGTGCCCTTTGATGGTGAGGGTGCCCAGATCCGTGGACAGCACGATGGTGTCCTCGGTGAACGTGTCGACGTGGGTGACGCCGACGACCTCCAAGTGTCGTCGGGCGTCCAGCACCACGCCATGGGTTGGCGGGTTGCTGGAGAGGCCGGCGGCTCCCGGCTTGGCGGCTTCAGACATCAGGCGTGCGCCCCCTCTCGGCGGGCTCGGCGGCCGTGGGCCAGCCGAGTGTCCGCGTGCCGGGGCACTGTATGTGCGCTCGCCGGGGGATATGCTCAGTCGTCGCCGGCCGGCAGCGCGATGACGTCGTAGAGGTCGGCCGCTTGGGACGCCGGCACCACGTCGCGCACGGCCCGGACGACGATGGCGAGGGGCCCGCGCGGCAGATCCAGCTCCACCCGATCGCCCACGGCCACCAGGGTGGACGGCTTGGCCGGCCGGCCATTGACGCGGCAGCGGCCCTCCTCCGCCACCGACTTGGCCACGCTGCGTCGGCGAATGAGCCGACTCACTTTGAGAAACTTGTCTAGACGCATGAGGTCCCCCCTCGGTCGGATCGGCTCGGAGCCAGGCAACGCCTGGCTCCGAGCGACATCACGCCTCCTGTGGGGCGCGCTGCTACTTTGCGATGTTGTCCTTCAGCGACTTGCCCGCCTTGAAGGCAGGCACGCGGCTGGCCGCCAACTGCAGGGTGTCGCCGGTCCGCGGATTGCGGCCGCTGCGCGCCGCCCGCTCCCGGACTTCAAAGGTGCCAAACCCGACTAGGGACACCTTGTCCCCCTTGGTCAGCGCGCCTTCGATCGACTCCACCACGGCGTTGACAGCCTTTTCGGCGTCCCGCTTGGTGAGTCCCGAGCGCTCAGCCACCTCGGCCACCAGTTCCGCCTTGTTCAATCCGAACCCTCCTCGACTCACGGTTAATGCGCACCGATGCCTTGCCTGCGAAGCCAAAGCTTCACGGATCAAATTCCGGAATCCCCGTCGGAACGTGCCAGGAGCCTTCGGAGTCGGCCGACCGGCCCGCGGAGCTTGGTCGGCAGCCCCTCGCTCGCCACTATTCGCCAGTATACCCGGGATTCCTGTTCCCATAAGCCTTTTGGGCTCAATTTCCGGCTGCTCCCGGTCCCGAGGCATCGGCAGCGGTGGGCAACCTGTCGGCGGCTCCTCCACGCACCGGACGACGGTGCCCCGGGCGTGTCCCCGCGGCATCCTACCACGGGGCGCCCTGCGGATGAAAGTTTTACGGCTGTTCTTGCCACAGGCGACGCCAAAGCGACGGGCCGCCCAGGGGGATCACGACGGCCGCGTAGGCGAGCACCCCCAGCACGATGGCCAACAGCGTCGGCACGGTGGGAGCAGCCGGCCCCAGGACGGTCAGCCCGCGGGGCCACTGGTGCTCTGGCGTCAGGTACGCGCGCACGGCGGCCACGAGCACCATGGTGCCCATCAGCGGCACGAGCCAGGCCCGAACCCGGGGGGCGGGGCGGCCAACCCGCCGACACCACGCGCGCCAGTTGAGCGCGACAGCCAGCACGACCGCGCCGACGGTGGCGGCCGCCGCCCCCTCAATCCCGCAGCGGGGCACCAGGACCCAATCCAAGCTGGCCTTGACGGCCAGCGCGCCCACGAGGTTCCGCACGGGAACCCACCCGTGGCCAGCGGCCTGCAGGGCATTGGCCAGCAGCTGCTGGGCGGTCAGCGCCACCGCCGCCCCGCACAGGACGGCCAGCGCCAGCGCCGCCCCCGGATTCCCATACAGCAGCGTGGTGAGGGGGCGCGCCAACACAAAGAGTCCGCCGGCAAGTGGCAGCCCGACCAGCCAGATGGCGCCCAGCGCCGCGCCGACCCGCTCCACGGCCCGCCGCTCGTCCCCGGCGGCGACGGCCGCCGCGACCGAGGGCACCACGCTGAGCCCGAGGGCGGATCCCAGAATCAGGGTGACATTGATGAGCGGCATCGCCTCACCCGCGAGGCGCCCATACGCGGCCGTGGCCGCCATCCCACTGTAGCCGATGGACAGCAGCCGGCCCGGCACCACCACGGCATCCGTCAGCAGCAGCGCGGGAAAAAACAGCGCGGTCATGGCCATCGGCGCCGCCAGCGCGGCCAGGCGGCCCAAACGCCGCCATGGCACCGGCCAGCGCGGCCGAAGCACTCCGTACTGCCGCCGGACCCGGGATAGGTACCACGCCCCCGCAGCCGCACCCAGGGGAGCCCCGGCCACCGCCCCCGCGACGCCGGCCGACAGCCCCCGAGAGAGCAGCGCCATGGCCAGCGGAAACATCACCAACACCCGAACCCCCTGCTCCAGGATCTGCGAGATGGCCGTCGGCCGCATGCGCTGGCGGCCCTGAAAGTAGCCGCGCCAGCCGGCCTCCAGCGCCACCAGGGCCAGCGCTGGCGACAGCGCGAGGATAGGCAGCGCGGCGCGGGGCTCGTGAAAGACAGCCCGCGCCAGCCAGCGGGACGCGAGGGCCATGCCCCCGGCCAAGCCGAGTCCCATGAGGCCCAAGCCCCAAAGCGCCCAGTCGGCTAAGTGGTCCGCATCCTGGTCACGGCCCGCGGCCCGCCACTCGGCCGTCAATTTGGACAGTGCCAGCGGGATCCCGGTCACCGACAGCGTCAGCACCACCGCGTACAGTGGGTACGCCATTTGAAACAGGCCAACCCCGGCGTCTCCCAGCACCCGGGGCAGGAACACGCGGTAGACCGCCCCCAGCACTTTGGACACCAGCGAGCCCACCGCGAGCCAAGCCGCCCCGCGCAAGAATGATCGGCCCACGTCGACTCCCCCCCGAGCCTGTCTCGGGGAGACTATGCGGGCGGACAGCCCGTACGACGCGCGATGGCCAGCGTGGGCCGCACAGGGCGCGGCGCACGGAGACCGTTGACGTGGACAGCGGTGCGGCGGGCAGATATGCTCCACACGAGCCACCGCCGCACGGCGCGGCACCTTCGAGGCGAGGGGGATCCTTTCATCGACGACGACAAGACGAGCCGTCCACCCGGCGGAGCCCACACCCCTCCATCTCGCTTTCTCCTAGTGGCGACGGTGCACGTGATTTTTGAGCAGGGGCCCGACGTGCTCATGCTGCGCCGGTGGCAGACGGGATGGGCGGACGGATGGTACAGCCTGCCCGCCGGCCACCTGGACGGCAACGAATCCGTGCGGCAGGCGGCCGCGCGGGAGGCGTATGAGGAGTGTGGGGTCCACATTGCCCCCACGGCCGATGCCCTCGCGCTGGCGGGCGTGATGCACCGACGGTCAGACCGGGAGCAGATTGACTTCTTCTTCCGCGCCCGCGGCTGGTCCGGCGAGCCGTACAACCGCGAGCCGCACAAGTGTGACCACCTCGCGTGGTTTCCGCGCCAAGCGCTGCCCCCACGCACCGTCGCCTACGTGCGGCGCGCCCTCGCGCAGCCCGACGGCGCGCCCTGGCTCCTTGAGCATGGATGGGGACCGGACGCCCCCGACTGAGTCAGACCGCCCGGGCGGCGGCCGCCAGCGCCCCTCCGGTGGCGGCGAGGGTGCGCTCGATGTCGTCCGCGGTGTGCGCGGCCGACACAAACCAGCACTCCAGGGCGCTCGGGGCCAGATAAATCCCGTGAGCCAGCAGGTGGTGATAAAACGCGTGGAACTGCGGCGCGCTGGCTGCGGCAGCGCCCTCGGCATCATGCACGGGCCCCTCGGTAAAAAAGAGGGTGAACATGCCGCCCTTGCGGTTGATGGCCACCGGCACCCCCTGGCTCCGCGCCTGATCCCGCAAGCCTGCCTCCAACATGCCCGCCAGCTCCGCCATCTTGAGATAGGGATCCGTCTCCCGAAGCACCGACAGGGTGGCCAGCCCCGCCGCCGCGGCCAGCGGGTTGCCGGCATGGGTGCCCGCCTGATACACGCGCCCCTCCGGGGCCAGCAGCGCCTTTAGGTCCGTGCGGCCTCCGTACGCCCCGGCCGCCAGGCCCCCCCCGATAATTTTTCCGAGGCAGTAGAGATCCGGCTCGACGCCCGCCTCCTGCTCCACGGCGCCCCAGCGAAAGCGAAAGGCGGTAATCACCTCGTCGAAAATCAAAAGCGCGCCCACCCGGTCGGCCAGCCGGCGCAGATGGGCCAAGTACCCGGGATGAGGCAGCAGCGTGCCGCTGTTGCCCACGACCGGCTCCACCAGAATGGCCGCCACCTGGCTCCCCCGCCGGTCCAGGCAGCGGGCTGCGGCACTGGCGTCGTTGTACGGCAGCACCACCACCTCGTCCTGCACCGCCTGGGTGACGCCCGCGCTGGTCCCCCCGCCCACGGTGGCCGCCCCGGATCCGGCCTTCACCAGCATCGCGTCGCTGTGCCCGTGGTACAAGCCTTGAAACTTCACCACCGTCGTGCGCCCGGTGGCCGCCCGGGCCAGCCGGAGCGCCGACATGACCGCCTCGGTGCCGGTGGAGACCAGGCGTACCCACTGCATGCCGGGAATGGCCAGCCGAATCCGCTCGGCCCACTGAACCTCCAGCGGGTGGGTGGCGCCCAGCACCACTCCCTGGGCCGCCTGGCGCGCCACCGCCGCCACGACCGCCGGATGGGCATGACCCAGGACCAGCGGCCCATAGGCGGCCTGGTAGTCCAGATAGCGGCGCCCCTCGGCGTCCACGATCCAGGCGCCGTCCCCCCGGACCATCACGGGGGGCGCGCCGCCCCCCACGCCGCCAAACGACCGCGAGGGAGAATTGACACCCCCGGGCATCACCTGCTCGGCACGGCGCCACCATTGGATGTTATCTGCCGAGGCTTGTGGGTCGCGCTGGGCCACGGTCGGCCGCCCCCTCTCTCTCGGATCCCCGATGGTGGTGCTACTCTGGTGCTCATCGGGGTGTGGGCGGGAGCCGGGCGGGTCCCGGCCGCGGGCCGACCCGGCGCCGCGTCCCGCGTGGCCTCGCCAGATTTCGTCTCGTCGTCTTGTCTCATAGTAGCGGATCCGCCAGGGAGGTGCCGGGTGGGGGCAGGGTCTTCGGGCTGGCGCGCCGTGGGCGGGCGCGCGGGGTCACTGGTGGCAGCCGCCCTGTGCCTGGGCCTGCTGGCCGCCGGGGCGCGCGTGGCGTGGGAAGCGTTTCGCCCCCCCATGCCCCCCAGAGCTTTTCTGCCCGTGGCCGAGCGCGCTCTGGCATGGCAGGCTCAGCTGGGAGTGGCGGGCGAAAGCGCCCAAGCCCCCGGGTTGGTGGAGCCCGGCAGTCAGGCGGCCCAATTTGCCTCCTATCTCACCGCCGAGGCCAAGGCGGCTTCAGGACTCACGATGCTGTCGAGCCGGCTCGTGGCGGTGTCTGTCACGAAAACCGCGTGGACGGGGCGCCGGGGCTATGCCGAATTTCGGGTGGTGGATCGGCGCTGGTTTGCATGGGCCGGCGCCAGCACCCCAGTCCCCGAAACCGCTCGCGGCTTGGTGACCCTCTATGTGCACGAGGTGCGCCCCGGCATATTGCGGGTGACGGGGCTGGCCTATCTCCCCGCGCTGGCGGGCGCAGGCTCCCGCCTAGCGCCCTCGCTCTACCCTGATTACTTCACATCGGACGGAAATAATCCCTTGGGGGGATGACGCACGCACGAGCCGAGCCAGGGACGCTGCCGTGGCCTTACTGCTCCATCTGCTTCGCCAGGAATCCGGCGGCCGTCTCCGCCAGCTTCAGCTCCATCTCCGTCATGCGGCCGTCGGCCTCGCGGGTGCACAGAATCACGGCGCCAATCGGGTCGCCTTCCGCAATGATCGGGCTGATGACCTCGGCGACGAACTTGTCATCGTCCTCATCCCCCACGGCACTGCCCTTGGGCTTGTGGTCCCCCCGGTTGTACATGAGCGTCTTGCGATCTTCCATGGACTTCTCGATGAGCACGCCGATGGGCTTATTGAGAAATTCCTTCTTGGCGGCCCCCGACACGGCGATGATCACGTCGCGGTCCGCGATGAGCGCGATGTGGCCCACCGCTTCGTACAGTGAGTCTGCGTACTCTTTGGCAAAATCCCCTAACTCCCCGATGGGCGAGTACTTCTTCAGGATCACCTCGCCGTCCCGATCCACGAAAATTTCCAGCGGGTCGCCTTCGCGGATGCGGAGGGTTCGCCGTATCTCCTTGGGAATAACCACCCGCCCAAGGTCATCGATGCGCCGCACGATGCCTGTCGCCTTCAAGCTTGCGCCTCCCCTTGCCCTCGCGCCCCGCGAGTTCTGCGGTAGCATATGGATCGCCCGTCAGACCTATGCATTTCTTCCCAGTGCACCGGGTCGTGTCCGAAGCGTCCACGGCTGGCCCTCGCGTGGGTTCGTCCATCCCCAGCCGCATTCCACAGGAAATGGCGAACCGAGGGGCCGAGCGTCGGATTTTCCCATGTAGCGTGGCCTCCGCCGCTGGGGGTTATGCAGTCGCGGCCGCTACGCGGAAGCCGACGAGGAGCCGCTGAGCGTGCCCAGCACCATTTCCGTCACGTCCAGGACGTCTTCGCGCGCCCGCGGGTCGAGGCGAAACCCCAACTCCGGCACGCGACTCGGCATCTGCACCAGGCGGCCCGGGTACCGGCGGCCCAGGTCGGCCAGCGCCTCGCCGGCCACGTGGCCGGCGTCGCTCAGCCGAAACACAACCCGGTCGCCGCGCCGCATCACCTGGGACAGCCCCAGCTGCCGGGCGGCCACGCGAATGCGCGCCAGCTTCATGAGCGCGACCGCCGGCACCGGCGGTGCTCCGAATCGCTCTTCCATCTCCTCGGCCAGCTGGTCCACCTCATCACGGCTGGCCGCGGACACCAGGCGCTTGTACAGCGCAATCTTCTGGCGCTCATCTTCGATATAGTCGCCGGGCAGGTACGCTTCCACGCCAAATTCCAGCGTCGTGTCGACCGGCTTGGCCACGGGCTGCCCCTTGAGCTCGGCCACGGCGTCGGCCAGGAGCTGGGTATAGAGCTCAAAGCCCACCATCGCCACAAAGCCGTGCTGCTCCGCCCCCAAGAGGTTGCCGGCACCCCGGATTTCCAGGTCGCGGAGTGCAATCTGATACCCGGCGCCCAGCTCCGTGAAGTCCCGAATGGCGGCCAGCCGCCGCTCGGCCTCGATCGTCAGCACCGTGTCCCGCCGGAAGGTCAGGTACGCGTACGCCAGGCGGAACGAGCGCCCCACGCGGCCCCGGAGCTGATACAGCTGGGCGAGGCCGAGCCGCTCCGCGTCCTCCACCACCAGGGTGTTGACATTGGAGATGTCGAGGCCCGACTCAATGATGCTGGTGGCCATCAGGACGTCGTACTCGCCAGCCAGGAAGCGTGCCATGACGTCTTCCAGTCGGGTTTCGTCCATCTGTCCGTGAGCCACGGCAATCCGTGCATCGGGCACCAGGCGCCTCAGCCGTGCCAGCGTCCGGTCCATAGCGCGAATGCGGTTCTGGACGTAGTACACCTGGCCCTCACGCTCCAGCTCGCGGCGAATCGCCTCGCGGATCAGGCCCTCGTCATATTCGGCCACCACCGTTTCCACCGGGAAGCGCTGGTCCGGCGGCGTCTCCAGCACCGACCAGTCGCGCACGCCAATCATGGCCATGTTTAACGTCCGGGGAATCGGGGTGGCCGACAGCGTCAGCACGTCGACGGTTTCGTTGAGCGCCTTGATGCGCTCCTTGTGGGCCACGCCAAAGCGATGCTCCTCGTCCACCACCAACAGGCCCAGCGCCTTGAACCGCACGTCTTGACTCAGCAGGCGGTGCGTCCCCACGAGGAGGTCGACCCGGCCCTCGGCCACCGCGGCCAGCGTCTCGCGCTGCTCGGCCGGCGTCTGAAACCGCGACAGCACGGCGACGTTGATGGGAAACCCGGCCATGCGCGCCCGCGCGGTGCTGTAGTGCTGCTCGGCCAGGAGCGTGGTGGGCACCAAAATCGCGGCCTGCTTGCCCGCCATGATGGCCTTAAAGGCCGCGCGCAGCGCCACCTCCGTCTTTCCGTAGCCGACGTCGCCCAACAGCAGGCGATCCATGGGGCGGGGGCGTTCCATGTCCCGCTTGATCTCGGCCGTGGCGCGCAGCTGGTCCGGCGTCTCCTCGTACGGAAACGCGTCCTCAAAATCTTGCTGCCAAGGCGTGTCGGGGCCGAAGGCGAAGCCCGGGCGCGACTCGCGCGCCGCATACAGCGCCAGCAGCTGCTCGGCCATATCGCGCACCGACGCCTTGACCCGATCCTTGACGCGGCTCCAGTCGCTGCCGCCCAGGCGCGACAGGCGCGGCGGCGCATCACTGCCCCCGGCATAGCGCTGGACGACGTCCAACTGGTCCACCGGCACGTACAGGGCGTCCTCGCCCGCGTACGCGATGTGGAGGTAGTCCCCGGTGACCCCACCGGCCTCCAGCGTGCGCACGCCCAAGAATCGTCCAATCCCGTGGGTCACGTGCACCACGTAGTCCCCTGCGGACAGCTCGGCCAGGCGGAGGAGGGCATGACCCGCCACCCCGCGGCGGCCCACGGGCTCCGGATGCACCTCGCGCCCGGTGAGCTCCGCTTCCGACAGCACGGCCAGCAGCAACTCGGGCAGCACAAATCCGCGCGTGAGTCGCCCCACACCGACCCCCACTGCAGCCGCCGTCGGCATGCCGCGGTGCACCGCGATGCCTGCATCGACCAGCCGCGACACGAGGTGTGTCGCCGCCTCGTCGCTCTTCACGCTGACCAGCACGCGGTGGCGTGCCTTGATGAGGCGGGTGAGCTCGGTGACCAGCAGGTCCCACTGGCCGTGCGCGCGGGGCGCTGGCCGGCCCGCCAGCGACAGGGAGGCATGCCCGCCCGCATGGTGGTGGGGCAGAAGGGACAAATCCACGACCGCATGGGCGGCGAGGGACCCGGGCAGCGCCTCCGCGGGCAGCGACATCTCGCACTCCAGGGGCAGCAGGTCGCCCCGCTCCAAGCGCCGCTGCCGCTCGCCCGCCTCTTCCAGCGCACGCCCGCGGGCCGCCTCCAACACCCGCTCGCGGTCGTCCAGCACCAACACCGGAGGCTGGGGAAACCACGCCGTCACCGGCACCGGCGGGCCAAACGCGGCGGCCGCGCGGTCCATCCCCGGCCATCCCTGGCCATCCATCAGGTGAGCCAGGCGCTCTCCCCAGCGCGCCGCGAGCGCTGCCGCCTCGTCGTGGTGGCCCGTGCTGCGCAGCCCCGCGACCGCCTCATCCAACTCCCGCGTAATGCGTGCCACGGCCCGGTCTCGCTCCTGCGCCGACCACAGCAGCTCGCGGCTGGGGCCCACCACCACCTCGGCCAGCGGACGCCCGTTGCGCTGGGTGGCGGGATCCAGCTCTGCCAACAGATCTACCTCGTCATCCAACAGCTCCAGACGGACCGCGGGCGCACCGGGGGGGTACACATCCACGATGGGGCCCCGGACGGCAAACTGCCCGGCCTGCTCCACCAGCGGCAACCGCTCGTAGCCCAGCTGCACCAGTGCCGCCGCCAGGGCGTCGCGATCCACGCGGGCGCCCCGCGACAGCGTGAGCGCAGCCGGGCGCTTGGGTGGGAGCAGCTGGCGCACCGCTTCGACCGGCGCCACCACCACTGCCCCCGTCGGCTCCCGATCCACCAGGCGAAAGGCCGCCATGCGGAGCCGGTCCCACTCGTGCCCCTCGGCACGCACCTCGCCAGCCACCTGCGGGCGCGGCGGCAGCAGGGCCAGGCGCCCCGGATCCATCCACTCCGCCACCTCCGCCGCCAGCGCCTGCGCCTCGCGCCAGCCGGCACTCACCACCAGCAGGGGATGCCCCGCACGCGCGAGGGCAGCCACCACCACGCCCGGCAGCCCCCCCGCCAGCCCCGCCACCTGGGCCGAGCGCCCGCGCGCGATGGCGGACACCAGCTCCTCCCACGGTGCCAATCCCGAGAGCTGATCCACCACGGCCCAGAACCCCTGCTCCACCGTCCACCCCTCTCCCTGCATGCCAAAAGGCGAGCAGCGCGAGAGCCTCGCAGGCTCCGCCTCTGCTCCGTATTGCCTGTTAGTATACCGTCGATCCGGTAGCGCCTAGGTCTCTGGCTCCGCCGATCCGCGTAGGCACCGGCCACGCCAGCGTCGAACCCTGTCGCTTGCCCCCGCTCGATCGCTCGCCTATTAGGAAATTGCAGGCTGTGCCATCTATTCCTGCCCGTGAGGTTCTCTCCAAGAACTGCCGGAGTCCCCCACAAACGGCGTCCAGGGTGTATCCTAGACGTGGGGCGCGACGGCGGGGGGTGGCGTGGTGGCCGCGCAGGTAGATCCGGGGGAAGGCTCGCGGCTGGTGGTCGTCACCAACCGCGAGCCTTACCTGCACCGCGCGACAAAGGCGGGGCACACCGTGCTGCGCCGCACCCCCGGCGGCGTGGTCACTGCCCTCGATCCGGTGCTGCGGCTGCGTGGGGGCACCTGGATCGCTTGGGGCAGCGGGGAGCGGGACTGGGAGGAAGCCCCCTCCGGCCAGCTGGGCATCCCCCCGCGGGACCCGGAGTATATGCTGCAGCGCATCCGCCTCAGCCCCGAAGAGGTAGAGGGGTACTACGTGGAGTACGCCAACCGGGGCCTGTGGCCGCTGTGCCACTTGGCGGTGGAGCGGGTCCGATTTTATCGCCACGCGTGGACGGCGTATCGGCGCGTCAACCGCCGCTTCGTGGAGGCTATCCTGGACAGCTCGCGGCCCGAGGACACGGTGTGGAGTCACGACTATCATTTGGCGCTGGTGCCCGGCCTTCTGCGCGACCGCCGGCCGGCCCAGCGCATCGCACATTTTTGGCACATTCCTTGGCCCCCAGCTACGCTGCTGCGGCTGTGCCCCAACCGGCTCGACATTCTGACCGGCCTGCTGGGCGCGGATGTGCTGGGCTTTCAAACTGTCGACGACTGCCGGCGATTCACCGACTGCGTGCGGCAGTTTTTAGACATCCCCGCCGACGACGTGACCGGGATCGTGCAGTACCAGGGGCGCGAGGTGCTGGTCGAGTGCTTCCCCATCAGCATCGACACGTCGCTCGTGGAAGCCGCGGCCGAGGCGCCGTCCGCCGCCAGGCTGGCGCGGGCCATTCGGGGCCGGCTGGAGCGCGAGCACCGCATTCTGGGAGTGGCGGTGGACCGCCTAGACTACTCCAAAGGGATTTTGCCGCGCATGGAAGCGCTCGACCTATTTTTCCAGCGCCACCCGCACCGGCGCGGCCAGGTGGTGCTCCTCCAGGTGGTGGCGCCCAGCCGGGGATCGGTGCCCGATTACGCCCGCCTGCGGGGAGAGGTGGAGCATGCCGCGGAGCGAGTCAACCGCCGATGGGGCATCGAGGGGGGCTGGCAGCCGGTGGTGACGCTCTTGCAGCCCCTGGACCTCCGCCGGCTGGCTGCCCTGTACCGGGCCGCTGACTTCTTCGTGGTGAGTTCGCTGGTCGACGGCATGAACCTGGTGGCCAAGGAGTTTGTCGCGGCGCAGATTGACGGCCGGGGCGTGCTGCTGCTGTCAGAGCTGGCGGGCGCCATGGCGGAGCTGGATCAGGCGTTTCCCATTAATCCCCTGGACCCCGAAGGGTTTGCCGACACGCTGGAAGTCGCGATACGCGTGCCGGCGGAGGA
>JAKADP010000104.1 GCA_021820465.1 Bacillota bacterium | reverse complement strand
GTGCATGTATTGGCGGCTGGGTCCTGCCTACGCCCGGCGGCCCCGCTGGGAGAACCGCGAGGCGCTCCATGCGGTGGTGGCTGCCGGGCCCCCTCCGGGCTTGCTCGCCTTCGAAGGCGACCTGGCTGTCGGATGGTGCCAGCTAACGCCGCGGAGTGACTTGCCGTGGCTGGACCACGCCCGATACCTGGGCCGCGTGGATGAGGCGCCGGTTTGGTCGATTAGCTGCTTGTTCGTGCGTCGGGGGCACCGCGGCCACGGCGTGGCCTCCGCACTCATTCTGGCCGCGGTGGACGCGGCCCGGGCGGCCGGCGTGGGCATGCTGGAAGCCTACCCGGTGGACGGCTTGGTGCCCGGCGCCAGCCGCAACAACTTCACCGGGAGTGCCGCGGCGTTTCGCCGCGCGGGATTCCATGCCGTGGTGGCTCGCACGCCCGCCCGGCCCATCATGCGGCTGGACCTCCGCACGCAAAAGGCTGCTCGCGGCGCCGACTGACGCTGGCTCCGCCAGCCCCCTCAGGCGTTTGGGACCACGACGACCGGGCAGGGGCAGCGCGCCATCAGCCGGTAGATCTTCCGGCCGGCTCTCACCCCAGCCGGGTCCTCGCGCACCCGCCCCAGCACCAGCAGGGATGCATCCGCCGCCGCAGACAGCAGGACCTCCTCGACAGAGCCAATCAGGGCGTGGCACTCTACGTCGGCGTCCAGGCCCAGCTGCTCGTGCACCGTGTTGGTCAGGTGCACGGCGGCTGCCGCCTGGCGCTCCTCCAGCGTCGGGGTCGTGACCAGCGGGGGGCGGACGCCGGTGACGGCGGACTGCCGGCTGGGCTGCCAGACCGAGATGGCACGCAGCCGAGCGCCGCGGCGGCGGGCTTCATCGGCCGCCCAGCGCAGGGCCGCGGGCGAGCCACTGGTGGGGCTGACTCCCACGACAACATATCCGGCTCCCCTGGGATTCTCCACCATGGACGTTCGCCTCCTGTTCGACGGCACCCACGCCCCTACCTGCGACGGCCTCCTAGGCTCGCCTGGAGCCCGCACCCCGAGCGATAGGGTGCCCTTTACCCGCGTCCCCCACTGGCCACCGCCGACAAGGGCGCGGTGATTTCCTCCAGGGAATGCCGCTCCGCGTTGACGCCGTAGAACCAGGCGATCACGCCGCCGGCGAACATGACCGTGGCGCCCACGAAATACCCGATCGTCAGGGGGCCGGGATGGCGGCCATTCCCGACCAGGGAGGCAAACAGGAACGGCGCCGCGACCCCTCCCACCAGCTGGGATATCGCAAAGAAGAATGAGATGGCTTGGCCTCGCAGCTCCAAGGGGAAAATTTCGCTGACCGTCAGGTACGCGGACGACGCGCCAGCCGAGGCCAGGAAGAAGATGACGCACCAGAAGATGGTTTGGGTCACGGCCGTCAGGAGACCCTGGTCAAAGAGCACGGCCGAGACCGCCAGCAAGAGGGCCGAGACGCAGTAGGTGAACATAATCATCTTGCGCCGGCCGATCGTGTCAAACAGGTTCCCGATCAGCAAGGGGCCCGCCAGGTTGCCCACGGCAAACGGGAAGAAGTAGTACCCAATCTGATCCGCGGGTATGTGGTAAAAGTGGGCCAAGACCAAGGCGTACGAGAAAAAGATCGCATTGTACAGGAACGCCTGCGTCACCATCATGCTGAAGCCCAGGAACGATCGCGATGGGTACTTTTTGAAGAGGGTCTGCGCAATCTCTCGATAGGGGATGGCCCCGCGCGGGCTGATCTCGATGGCCTGTGCGTCAGATACCGGCTCCAGCGTTTTGCCCTCGGCGAGGATGCGCGCCTCAATCTGCTCCACGATGGCTTCTGCCTCGCGCTCGCGCCCATGGGTCATCAGCCACCGCGGGCTTTCCGGAATGTAGCGGCGCAGAACGATGATCACGAGCCCGATGACCGGCCCAATGAAAAACCCAAGGCGCCAGCCAACGTCCACCGGAAACAGATGGGGATTGAGCAGGAAAATCGACGCCACGGAGCCAATCATGGCTCCTGCCCAATACGTGCCATTGATGGCGATATCGATGCGGCCCCGGTGATAGGGCGGAATGAGCTCATCAATCGCCGAGTTGATCGCCGAGTATTCTCCGCCGATGCCCATTCCGGCCAGCAGGCGAAAGATGAGGAGGAACCAGAGCGCAGGAGACAGACCGGCAATCCCGCTGGCCACCAGGTACAGCACCAGCGTCCACATGAAGATTTTCTTCCGGCCGAGCGCGTCAGTAATGCGGCCGAATAGCAGCGCCCCGATAACCTCACCGGCGAGATACGTCGTGCCGATGAGTCCGACCGAGGCCGTCGTCAGGTGCAGAGTGGCCGCACGCTGGAGCACCGGGCTGACGCTGGACACGATTTGGATTTCCAACCCATCCAGAATCCAGGATACACCCAGCCCGATGACAATGAGCCAATGGAACCGTGACCACGGCAGTCGGTCCATCCGTGCGGGAATCAAGCTCCTCACGGACTTGGTTCCGGTGCCGCTGGGCGTTATGGTCATTATTACCACCCCCAAGGCCCGGCATTATGTTACCGCATATCGCGCGCGCCGTCGTCCCCCTGCGGGAAACGTGCCGTGGGCCGGCCGAGGGTTTCGGACCTGCGGAGGGGCTGCGCGCGGAAGGGAAGGAGCGAGTCGCGAGCTGCGTCGGCCGCGCCGCCTTATGCGCCGCCGTCCACACCGGCGGCGGGGCTGGGGACGTATTCTTGATGGAGGTGCATCGGCACCAGCGCAATCATCACGTCGGTCCGCCGGCGCAGGGCGGCCGCCAACAGGGTCCCAATTTGGTTGTGGAGCAACTCTCCGTAGGGGCTGTCGGGCACGAACTCGGGGATGAGCACCAGCCGGCGCTGGTGCGCTTTGGTGGTGAGCCCGTCGATGAACTGGAGCATGGGCCGAATCACGGAGTGGTATTCGGATCGAATAATCTCCAGGCGGACCGGCGGCGCCCAGTCGGTCCACGCCTGGCGGACAGACGCTTCGGTGGGATCCGCGTCCGACTCCGGATCCAGCAAAATGGCCACGGCCACCACGTCGTCACTGAGGGACAAGGCGTGGTCCAAGGCACGGCGCGTGAGCTCGGACAGGCGCGGCTCAATGGGCACCACAATCATGGGCCGGGGCCGCGCGTTGACGGGCGCGGGGGTGCGGCCTGGCATCAGCACCGCGCCGACCCGATCGTAGTAGCGGCGAATCCCGCGAAACATCAGAATCAGCAGCGGGATGATGACGACTACCACCCACGCGCCCTCGGTAAACTTTGTGACGACGAACAGCAGCGTGGCCACGCCCGTGGCCAAGGCGCCGAGCCCGTTCAGCCCGGCGCGCACCGCCCAGTGGGGCGGGCGCTCATGCCACCAGTGCACCACCATTCCGGTCTGGGACAGCGTGAACCCGGTAAACACCCCAATCGCAAACAGGGGAATCAGCGCCTGGGTGTTGCCGCCCGACGCCACCAGCAGGACCGCGGCCGCGGCAGACAGCACATAAATGCCGGGAGCAAACACGAGGCGGTCGCCCCGCATGGCAAACACGTGCGGCAGGTAGCCATCGCGCGCCAGGATGCTGGACAGCAGCGGCAGGCCGCCAAAGGACGTGTTGGCAGCCAGCGCCAGCACCATCGTGATGGCCAGCGCCACCACGTAGTACACCGCGCCATGGCCCACCGCGGCCACCATCACCTTGCTCAGCATCGTTTGGGCGCCCCCCGGCGATACCGCAAACCGGATGGTCAGGAGCGCCAATCCCAGCAGCATCAGCGCCAAGATGCCGCCCAACAGCCACTCGGTGCGCTTGGCCCGCAGCTGGCGGGGTTCACGAAACAGCGGCACGCCGTTGGCAATGGCCTCGACCCCGGTGAGCGCTGTGCAGCCGGCGGCAAATGCGGTCAGGAGGAAAAAGAGCGGCACCGGCTTGGCGGCGGCCAGCGGGTGCGCCGCCGCCGCGGCGGGGTGCAGGAATCCCCAGGCCATCAAGCCCAGCAGCCCGACAATGAACACCAGCGTGGGCAGCAGGAACGCCCGCGCGCTCTCGCCCACTCCGCGCAAGTTCATCAGGGTGACTATGGCCAGCACCACGAGGCAAATCTCGAGCGCCCACGGCTGGACCGCCGGGAAGGCGGAGGTCAGCGCCTCGACGCCGGCCGAGATGGAGATGGCGACCGTCAGCGTGTAGTCCACCACCAGCGCCGCGGCGGTCAGCTGGCTGACGTTTTTACCCAGGTTGGCGCGCGACACAGCGTACGCGCCCCCGCCGGCGGGGTATGCGTCAATTACCTGGCTGTAGGACAGGACCAGCAGCAGCAAGAGCCCGATGAGAGCCAGAGAGATGGGCAGCAGGTAGTGCATGGCCCCCAGGCCGGCCGTGATGAGGACGAGCGCGATGGCCTCCGGACCATACGCCACCGAGGACAGGGCATCCAGCGACAGAGCCGCCAATCCCTCGGTGCTGCCAATCTCCTCGTGGCCAGCGTCTCGCCGGCGCAAGGGACGGCCCAAGAGCAACTGCCCAATATCCATGGTCAGAGTGTACGCCGTCCGCGACCTGCCCGGACGGAGGGTGGCGGCGAAAACGAACGAGAGTTCTCAAAAACTTGATGGAAATCCCGCGTCGGGTGGCGGCTCTGCAACGTGAGGCCGGCGCTGGCCCGGCGGCCAGAGCCAAGCGGCCAGCCAAACGTGGCGGCGCTCGCCATGGCGGGCGGCGGCGTCACTCGGCGTGGGGGGCGGGCTCCTCGATCCGGCTGAGCGCCTGCGCGTGCGCCGCGGCCGCCCGGTACACCGGCCCCAGCTGATCTCCCAGCGGTACCTCACCCCGCCAGAAGGGGAAAGCGCCCAATCGCTCCAGCACCGGCGCCGTGAGGCGTGGCTCGGCGGGCGCCTCGCCGCCTGGCAGCGGATCGGCGGTGCCCCAATAGGCGGTGGGATCGGGGTCCAACGGCACGGTGCGCGCGGGCGGGGCAGACGGCGGGGGGGCGGCCGCCAGGACGGACTCCTCTAATCCGCGCAGCCTCAGGAGTCCAACGGGGTTGCGGTCCAGCTCCTCCGCCACCAGGTACAGCACAGCCGCCTCGTGCTTGCACGGATCGCCCCAGTCGGGACACGAGCACGAGAGGGCAAGATCCCGCCGCGACTCGGGCAGGAGGCCGACACCGTGGCGCGCCAGGACGGAGAGGCATTCGTCGGAGACGTGGCCGGCAGCCAGCTCCACCAAGAGGGCCGGGTGTTCGTCCAGCACTTGGCGGACCGTGGCCCGCTCCGCGGCGGAGAACACCGCGAGCCCAATGCGGACGCGGTACGGGGCGGGCCGCGAGCCCTGCACCCGGGCCTCGACCACCCCTGGGGTGAGCGCGATGTCCAGCACCTGGCCGCTGCGCGCATAGCGGCGGCCGCGCTGCATGCGCGGGTCGGGGGCGCCGCCTTCCAAGAGGGCCACCCAGTGCGCCCCCGCCGGCGTGGCGCCAAATCCGCCCCGCCGGGTGCGAGCCCGGATTCCGCCGGCTGCCGGCCGCGGCTTGGACTTGGGCCGGCCCCATTCGCTGTCCCTGGACGGCATGCTACACCTCCACCCGCGCTTCTTGGAGACGGAACAAGTTTAAGACGTCGTCATTGTCCCACTCGGTGAGCCACTGCTCGCCGTCCCCAACCAGGCGGTCGGCCACCCCCTGCTTTTCCAGCAGCATCTCATGAATGCGCTCTTCCACGGTGCCGCAGGTGACAAACTTGTGCACGCGGACCGCCTTCAGCTGCCCGATGCGGAACGCTCGGTCGGTGGCTTGGCTCTCTACGGCGGGGTTCCACCAGCGGTCGTAGTGCACCACGTGGCTGGCCCGGGTCAAATTGAGGCCCGTGCCGCCTGCCTTCAGCGAGAGAATGAAGAGAGGCGGACCGCCGTCCATGCGCTGAAACTGCGCCACCATGCGGTCGCGCTCCACCCGCGGCACGCCGCCGTGCAGGAACAGGACGCTTCGGCCAAAGCGCTCTTGCAGGTGGTGCTGCAGCAGCGCACCCATTTCGCGAAACTGGGTGAAGATGAGGGCCCGCTCGCCGTTGTCCAGGATTTCCTCGACCAGCACCTCGAGGCGCTCCAGCTTGCCCGAGCGGCCGGCCAGCGCCGATCCATCACCCAGAAACTGCGCCGGGTGGTTGGCCAGCTGCTTTAGGCGCAGCAGCGTGGTGAGAATCACGCCGCGGCGCTCCATGCCCTCGGCTTCGCGGAGCTGGTCCTCCAGGCTCGCGACCACGGCGCGGTAAAGGGCGGCCTGCTCGGTGGTGAGTTGGCAGTACTGCACCATCTCGATCTTGGCGGGCAAGTCCGGGGCGATGCTTGGGTCGGTCTTGGTGCGGCGCAGAATGAACGGAGCGGTCAGCTCGCGCAGGCGCTGGGCCGCCTCCTCCTCATGCTGGCGGTGAATGGGGAGCAGAAACTGCCGCCGAAACTGCGTGGGGGTTCCGAGCCACCCTGGGTTGACCTGCTCTATCAGGGAGAACAAATCCCCCACGTGGTTCTCGACGGGCGTTCCTGTGAGCGCGAGCCGGAAGTCCGCGGGAATGCTGGCGAGGGCGCGCCAGGTGCGCGTGGTGTAGTTCTTCACCGCCTGCGCTTCGTCGGCGATGAGGGCGCGCCAGGGCACCCCCCGCAGCATCTCGGCGTCCCGCCGCAAGGTGCCATAGGACACCAGCACCAGCCCTTGCGCGTGGGCCAAGTCCGAAAAGGCGTCTGGGCCGGCGCGGTCCGCGCCGTGGTGCACCAGCACCGGCAGGGAAGGGGTGAACCGGCGCGCCTCCTGCTCCCAGTTTCCCAGGATCGACGGGGGAGCCACCAGCAGGGCGGGCCGGGGGTTGGGGTCCTGCTCGCGGAGCGCCTGGATGAGCGCCAGCGTCTGGACAGTTTTGCCGAGGCCCATGTCATCGGCCAAGAGACCGCCCAGGCCCCACGCCGCGAGATTGCCGAGCCAAGCCAGCCCCCGCGCCTGGTAGGGGCGCAGCACCCCCGTAAAGGCGTCGGGTGGCGGCAGACTGCCTCGGCGCCCGTCGCCGCCGGCCTGGAGGCTGGTGAGCATCTCCTTCAGCCAGCCGCTCACGTCGGCCCCGGCCAGCGCGCCGTCCGCTTCCTCGCCGGAGGGAGCGTTGGCC
>JAKADP010000103.1 GCA_021820465.1 Bacillota bacterium | reverse complement strand
AGGCGTGCCAGCGCGGGCTCCAGCGTGGCCCGCGGAAACAGCGAGTCCCGATCGCCCACGAGCACTCGGTACGGCCAGCCCGCCCCAACGAGGTCGGCGGCCATCGTCGGATACTGGTAGAAGTGCCCCATCCGCGCCATCTCCCGTGCATGGCGCCACCCGTACTGGAGGTCCCGCCGCGTGCGCCGGTCCATTCGGTCCGGATCGGCGCCCAAGGCGCGGATCATGCGGCTCCCATACAGGTGCGAGCCCGTAACATCCAGCAGCACCCGGTTCAAGCAGTAATACGGCGTGGGGGTCATGGTCCCCACCGGGTCCACAAACCCGGCCGGCGATACCAGGAGCAGTCCCGCGGCGCCTCCGGGGATGCCCAACGCCGCGGCGCGGGTGATCACCATGGCACCAAACGAATGCCCCGCCACGAGCGGCGGCTCCGGAAAGGCCCAATCGGCCAGGGCTCCCGCCAGGGCATGGGCGAAGTCATCCAGCGATTGGCGGTGCGCCGGCAGTGGCGCGTCGCCGAAGCCCGGCAGATCCAGGGCATAGAATGCATAGCCCGGATTCTGAAAGCGGGGCCACGTCCGGCGCCACGACCCCATGCCGTGCACCAGCACGATGGGCCGGCCCTCGCCCCAGCGATCGTACGGCAGCCGCACGTGATTGGCCGTGACGTGCGCGAACGCTCGGGTCATGACGCTTGCCACCTTGTCTCCCCGCGATTGCCGTGCGGTGTGGTCACCACCACGGCCCAGGACCCGTGGAGTCCGCGGGGCAGTGTGACGCTCGCCAACCCGTGCACCAGCCGCGCCGACAGCTGGAGGCGCCGGACGCCCTGCGTCAGCGCCACCTGAACGGTTTCGGCCACCGGCGGGCCCACGCCCGCCTCATCAGCGGCGATCTGGAGCCTCCGTCCACGGGCCACGGCATAAACCGACTGGGCCCCACCGCCGGTGTGGAAGGACCAGCGCTCGACCAGCGATCCCACGTGCCCGTCATTGTACTCGACGAACTGCGCATCCACCGTCACCACGTAGGTGGCGTCGGGGGCCAGCGGCTCTTTGGGCACCATCGCCAGCTGATTGGGGGCGAGCCCGCCGGTGCCGGGCCGGTCCAGCACCACCGGGACAACCGCGCCCGACAGCCGCGTCACATCGGCACTCACCTGGCCCAGCCGCGCCACGGTGGGGCAGTCCAGCGTGATGGGGTACCCAAACACCTGACCCTGCCCGTCAGGCACCGGAGACGGCGACTCGAAGTCGGTCCAGCTGGTGGCCACCCCCCGCGCGCCCGGCTGCGGATACGCCACGGCCCGCGGGAGCGTGGGCCGGTATCCATAGGCGATATCCATGATTTCGGCCGCGCCTTTGGGTCCCACGTCCGCCCCATAGCCGACGGCATACGCATTGGGCGACAAGAGCCCCAGCCGGTGGTATACGGTATCCAGCAGCTCCCCAATGAACAGGGGGCCCGGTACGGCGGAGGATCCCCCAATGCCCACCTCGCCGGTGGAGGTGTCGGGCCAACCCGCAGCCAGGTCCCGATTCCACGGAAAGCGCCCCGTAAAATACGGGCCCGGCCTCTCCACGTGAAAGCTGGGGTCGTGGTATCCCAAGTGGCCCACATACACGGCGTGGGCGCGCGCGGCCACCGCGAGCCGGCGGGACCACGCCACCGGACTTGACCCCTCGGCCGCCCGCGCGGCATTCAAAAACGCGAGCGCCGCGCGGCCGGCAGGGGTTGGCGGCGGGAGCGTTCGCTCGGCGGCCACCGTGACTGTCCACGGGGGAAACACCCCGAGGCGCTGAGACTCCAGCCGAAACTGCCAGGTGCCGCGCCCAAGCGGCTGGCGTGGGCGGTAACCCACGAACCCGTCTGCGCCAAACGTGACCGGCACCATCCGCCACGCGCCCCGCGGCGGGTGGGCGTACATGACGAACTGTGCCGACCGCAGCGTGGCGGGCGATACGTTCAAGAATTGCATGCCGAGCGCTTTGGGGGCCACCGTCGTCCGATACGAGGGCGTAGGCACGGTGGCTAAGTCGCTCAGCCCACCGTACCCATGGTTTAGGACCGTGGACGCCGGTCCCGCCACGAAGTGGCCGGCGTAGGTCGCCAGCGCCAGCGGCGGACCACTCGGCTGCCCGGTAGCCCCCCCCACGACGGCCGCTGCACTGACCGCCAGCAGCAGCGCCCACCGGGGCCAGCGCGGGGCAGTGCGGGGGGGCGGCGCACCCTGGGGGTCACCCGGAGGAACGACGCTCGCACCGACCACACGCCAACCCCCCTCTCCCGTCGGCCAACGCCGCTGCAGGCTGCCCAGCCGTCTCACGGAGCGGAGGGCGCGCGTGGCCCGGAAATACTCGCCCCATGCTACCACGGAATCCAGCGCCGTCATGACGGTGGGCATCGGAGTGACATGCCCCATTCGTCGCAGTCCTTCAGGGGATTTCGCAGGATTGAGTGGCCCCGCCCACCACTATCCCCGCTGGCTGCTCCGTGTCGGGCCGACCCGCCGTCCGGTGCACCCCGACGCCCTGGCCAACCCCACGGCATCGTCATCGGGGCCACCACGTACGCTATTGCCGGGGGCACAGCGTGAAGGGGCTGATGGAAAACCGGGGATGCGGCCCGGGACGTGCGGCGGTCCTCGCCAGCGTGTTGGCGGTAGGGCTGGAGCCATCATCGCTGGTCCAGTTTGGCGGAGTCGTAGGGGCGGTGGCGGGCTCGGGCCTATTGTGGAGATGGCCGGGTGCACCGGTCGGCGGCACGGTGATGACCGACATGGTCCGCGGGACGGCCGGTGCCCTCATCGGGGCGTTCCTGGCGGTCGTCATCCGGTCGCTGACCGGGTCGCCGGTCGGGGATTCCGGGATGGTGGTGTCGATGGCCACGAGGGGAGGCATGGTGGGCGGCGCCTTAGCGAGGGGCTGGCCGCTGCTGCAGTGAATGGGTCGCGGCGAGCCAGCGGAGGGCGTCCTGGGATGGCTGAGCCGGCCCGGGGGCCGCCGGGCCGGCGATGCGCACCGTGGCCCCTGGGGACCGCTCGCGATGGTTAAGCTCGCTTAATATCTGGTGCAGATCGGGGAACAATCGTGTACCCCCTCTGTGCATCTTCGGTGAGCGCGGCCCGCGACCATGGCCTCCGAGGGGTCCAGCACCAGCAGAATGATGGTGGCTGGGCAAGGGGCGGCGTGGTGGTCACGGCCAGCCCCGAACACCTGGATTTCCCGACAAGTTTGAGAACGTCGCAGGCGGTGGGGCGGGCCAGGTTTCCACGCTGGCGGATGGGCAGCGGCGCGGGATGCGGCCCCACCGGCCGTCCCCGGACGCCGACCTCCAGTCACGCGAGCCAAGCATCACGCAGCCCCACGCGGCGATGCGCTAGACTGGGTCAGGCGGATGGCGTCGATGAACGTGGGGGCCCTCAGAAAGTGAAAGCGCTGCTCCACGCGGGTTTGCGCCAGACACTCCGCCTCACAGCGGTCAGCCGGCCACGTGGTGAGGAGCACGAAGCCGCTTCGCCGCTGCAGCACCTCCCGCACGGCGGCGTCGCCCCGCGGGCGCGCGCTGGGCAGGTGGCACCGGGCGGGTCACGGCCCCGACCGTCGTGATGCCAGGGAGCCCGGACGAGTCGCGAGCGGTCACCGAAACGGTAGGCGATTCACCGCCCGCTCAGGGCCCGCAGAGCCGCCAGAATCGCGGACACCGGTACGTGCATCGTCTGGAACGCTGTCCGCTTCCAGCGTACGTGGCCCCGGCGCCCGATGATGAAGACCGAATGGCCGTCGACGGGCCCCATCGTGCCAAACACGCCAAACGCGGAGCCCAGTCGCCCCGTCCCGTCGCTGAGGATGGGAAAGGATAGATGCAAGCGTTGGGCCAGCGCCCGAGAGACGGCCACGGGATCCGTACTGACCCCGACCACGCGGGCCCCCAGGGCACGGATCGCCCCTGAAGATTGCTGCAACTGCACGAGTTGCTGCTGACAGGCCGTTCAGGTCGCGGCTTCATAGAAAAAGAGCACGACTGGGTGTCGCCGGTAGGTTTGTAGACTCAGCGTGCGACCGTCGGTCGCGGGCAGTGCCAGCGATGGGGCGGGAGCGCCCACTTGCAGCCCTTGCGTGGCCGTCACCGGGGTGCCGGTCGAGGCAACTCCCAGGACCCCCACTCCGATGCCGAGCAGTGTCAGCCCCACAAACACCGCCACGACCAGGGCGACCCGACGAGATCGGTGTCGAGATGTCATGGATGCGGAACCTCCTCCTGATTTCGAGAACCTCGGATGGCTACGACCGTGTTGCCGGCGTCAATCGCGGGGGTTGTCGCCCGACCCCGGATGACGGGCAACAGACCACCCGGGTGGACCAGTTCGACCCAATCGGGTCGCAGGGGGGACTCTGCGAGCCCGAGGACCACATCGCGGGTCAAATGGCATCCCCCGCCCATCCGGCGCCACAGCGGGTCCGCGGCGCGCTGCACCGCTCCCGCCAGCCGGCGGGGGTTGGCCACGTGTTCCAGAAATAAGTATTGACCCCCGGGCCGAAGTACGCGCGCAATCTCATCCAAGACTTGTCGCAGGTCCGAGACGCTGCACAGGACCAAGCTGCTGATGACCGTGTCCATGCTGCCCGGGTCCAAGCGCATCGCTTCGGCGGGTTCGCCGACAAGGGGCAACGTCGGGTACCGCTGCGCAAGGATCCCCCGCATCGTGGCATCTGGCTCCAACAGCACGACGTTCGTCGCGCCGGGGCCCAGGGCCGGGACATCCAGCCCGGTCCCCGCACCGATAATCAAGGTCCGCCCGACGGCCTGGGCGTTTTGGGCTCGACGCGCGTCTCCGACCGCGCGTTCCACGGCATGCTCCGTTCGGACGTACCACCGACTGAACCACGGATGATCCACCGTCCTCAGGTGTGGGGCTGCATCGACCCGGCTGTCGGCCATCTTACGACACCCTCAGGGTGCCGGCCATCCCCATGGCCGCGTGGCCGGGCACGGGGCAGATGTACGAATAGGTGCCGGCCGCTGCCGCGGTAAAGATCGTCTCGGCGTGCGGTGCCGCGCCGCGCGATTCCGGTGGAATCGGCATGATGAGCCCGCCCGGAAACGCCACCGCTCCCTGCATCATCGCCATTTCGCCGAAGGGAGGGCGCGCAGTAGTTACCTCGAAGCCGTGCAGATAACCCTGGTCCGCGTTAACCAGGACGACAGTCACCCGTGCCCCGAGCGGCACCACGACGGTCGGGTTGATGAGCCCATCAATCTCCCACTGCATGCCCTTCAGGTGCAGGGCGGCCGGCGCCGCCAACGGCACCAGCAGATCGCGACGCCCGTGGTAGGTGATGGTGTTGGTCGCCCGGTTGATGGTCACGCCGTGTTCGCTCGCTCGGACGGCACGCTGCACCGCAGCAGGCGTCCAGGTTGCCCGAGCGGCCTGCGTTCCGCTGCCCATCATGTCTGAACCGCCCGAACCAACACGTCCCATGGCGACCACCGAGCCACTCCCCATCATCCCGCCGACTCCCGGCGCGGTTCCCGTTGCCGTTACCCCGGTGCCCGAGGCACCGCGCACCGCGCCTTGGTTGACCGCGGCGATTCCTGCGAGGACCCCGGCAGCCAGCAATCCCACGCCGACCATCCATCCGTTCCGGCCCGTCATGCCGTGTCACTCCTTTCTCCGGCGGCCCCCACGCGGGGCGCGGGCCGCCTTCGCCCACCAACCGGGTGCATCCTCAGCGACTCATGCGCGTGCGCAGCGCCTCATACTCGTCCAGCGTGATCTCTCCACGAGCCAACCGCAACTGGAGCGCCGTCAGCGGGTCCGTGAGGCTGGTCCGCACGCGCGGTCCGTCCCGCCTCACGATCGTCTGCACCAGCCAAATCGTCAGCACAACAACTCCGGCCAGGATCAAGAGCCACGCGAGGCCCATGAGCCAGCCGCCGAGGAAGAATCCGCCGTTTCCACCATATCCCATCATACTGACCCCTCCTTGCTTCCTAGAGACCCTCCCGCCTGTCGCCCGACGGTTCAGACCACCGGGTGACGACCGGGCCGCGGACCCACGATGAGCCCCTCAGGACGGATCTAGCGGCTTGCCCGAGAGAACCCGGCGCATCTCCTCGTACTGTTCCCGCGTTAGCTCCCCTCGCGCATACCGGATCTGCGCGATCGCGCGCGGGTCGTCTTCGTCGGGCGATGCCCGTGGGGGGCCACTTAACGACCGCACCACCACGTACAGAAGGATCCCGGCGCCGGCCAGAATCACGAGCCAGAGCACTGTCCCTAGAACCATCATCCCGTACATGGATCCAAACATGGGCGCCCTCCCCCTCCTGACGATCGTAACGGACGCACGTAACGGCCCGGCCACACGGCGGTAAACATTGCGTAAACTGTCGGTAACGGTTGGGTCACCCGGGCACGTCCGGCACCCGGTGAAGGAGGAGAATCACTTGGCCACCCTCCTGGTCATCGACGATGACGAAACGCTGCGCGATTTGGTGGCGGCGTATGGGGAAGCCCTGGGATGGACGGTGGTCACGGGCGCAGATGCCCAAGCGGGCCTGGATCAGTTTCACACGCACCGCCCCGACGTGGTGGTGCTGGACGTAATGCTGCCCGACGCCAGCGGCTGGACCGTCCTGGACGCGATTCGGCGAGACGGTGACACCTACGTCGTGCTGCTCACGGCCAAAGACGCTGAAGCGGACCGCATTGCCGGCCTGACACGCGGGGCAGACGACTACGTGGTCAAACCCTTCAGCCCGGGCGAGTTGCTGGCGCGGTGCCAAGCCCTCTTGCGCCGTCCGCGCCAAGGCGACCGGCCGAGCGAACCCGCTTCGTACATTTCGCATAACGGCTTAACGATCGATGCGGACACTTATGAGGCGCGCCTCGACGGCGCGCGACTTGAGCTCTCTGCCCTCGAGTTCCAGCTGTTGCACACCCTGCTGCGCCGGCCGGGGCGCGTCTTCACCCGCGACCAGCTGGCTGACTTGGTTTGGGGCGCCACCGATGCCGCGGCCGGCCGGGTGGTGGACGTGCACATCGGCCGCTTGCGTCGGAAGCTGGGCGACACGGCCGAGCAGCCGCGGTTTATCGAAACCGTGCGCGGCGTGGGGTATCGCCTGCGGACGCGCCCAAGCCCGGCGTGAGCGGCATGCATCCCGTGCGACGCCTTATCTGGTCCGCCGCCCTCGGGGTGGGGTTCTTGACGGTC
>JAKADP010000102.1 GCA_021820465.1 Bacillota bacterium | reverse complement strand
ATCCAGAAACACGGCAATGCCTCGGGCTTCGGGTACCCCGACTCCGTTACCGTTGTCCAACGCGACGTCAATGCAGTGATTGGCCGCATTAGTTCCGTCGGATTCGGTAGAGAGCTCAGACAGATTCAAATTGTTGACGACGGGAATGATACGAATATGGGGTGGCCTGGATGACGGCCTCCGCATGCTCTTCTCGGTGGCGTCCGACTCGTCGCGCCGAGCCTCCTCCCGCCGGGAGGTGCCCTCCTGAACAAGGTGGACTGAGCGGTGGGACGTTGGCGGGGCGGTGCCGTCGCGCCCTAGCCGCCATCGGCGCTGAGGCAGGCCCGGCACGCCAGTCCGTGGCCCGTGGGGGCCAGGGCACCCCTCGGGACAGCCCAGGGACCCGCGCTAAGGGTCCCTGGGCTGTCGCAGAGTGCTGAGGGCCGGTGCCGTCACCGCGCCGTCGGGTTCAAGAATTCCGCGAAGTGGCCGCGGTGACGTCGGCGGAATGCGAGGTGAACGGACTGCAGCTCCTGTGCTTGATCCACGACGGGCTGGACCGGGCCGACGGGGTGGGTCGTGAGCCAGCGGTTGATGCGGTCGGCCAACGGCTCGTCCAGCACATATGGGAGACTGTACATCAGGTAGCCGAACGACATCGGCGGATACTTGGCCTGCAGGTCGTCCCAGCGGCGTTCAACGGCCTCCCACAGCGCCGAGGCGGCGGCCGGGCGCGCCAGAGCTGCCGCCAGAGCACCCAGCGAGTCTTGTGTGCGCACGTCGTCTGAGAGATAGAGGGCCACGGTGCGGCTCACGAGTTCGGGGTCGGAGAAGTTGGCCAGCTGGTACAGGTATCGCACGCGGTTCTGCGGCGTCGGGTCCGTGCTGGTCCGCTGCCGCATCTGCTCCCACTCCTCAGCACCTCCCGCCTCGGCCACCACACGGGCCACGGCCGTCACGAGATCCGGCGCGATGGGCGCCGATCCCGCCACATCGGCGCGAAAGCGCTTGAGCGCCTCGGCCTGGACGGCCCCATCCTGCCCGGCGGTCCCCAGGAGCTGAACGATGCGGGCACGGAGCAGTGTCTGGCGTGAGTCTTCACCCGGGGCAGCGTCCCACCCCAGCTCGTCCAACGCCGGGCCGGCCATCTCGCGGACGAGCCGCGCGAGCGCCGGCCGGTCAGCGTCGTTCGCGACCACGTCCAGCAGGGAGAGGCCTTCGGCCATCTGCGCCCACACGTCAGGATCCCGTTCGGTGCGGGCCGCACGCCACAGCTGAGCGGCTGAGGCCATTGGCGTCAGTCCGGCCAGCGCGGAGGCCCACACGTCGCTCGCCAGCGCCACCCGCTCGCGCGCGTCCAGGGTTGCGAGGTGGGCCAGCAGGCGCGTGGAGAGCTCCTCGTCGTATGCGGCACGATAAAATCCCCATGCTCCATCGTTGATGGTGACAAAGGTCCAGTCTGCCGGCAGGGCCAGGGTCTGGTCGTCGGCACCCAAGATGGTGCGGACCCTCGTGCGCCCTCCATCCGGCCGCCCGACGCCCACCACCACGGGGACCTGCCACGTCCGCCCATCGCTGTCCCCTTGATAGAGAAAGCGGCGCTGGGACAGGCGAATGTGCCTCCCGCCGCCATCGAGGGCGGCCGTCACCAGCGGATAGCCCCCTTGCATCACCCAGGCGTCCATGACGTCGCGGACGGGCTCGCCCGAGGCGGCCTCCAGCGCGTCCCAGAGCTCGTGCGTCTCGGTGTTGCCATAGCGGTGCCGCGTGAGGTACTCCCGAATGCCGTCGCGGTACACGTCCGCGCCCAGATACTGCTCCATCATGCGCAGGACCGAGGCGCCCTTCGAGTATGTCAGCACGCTGGCCATGCCCATGGCATCCTGCACCCGCGTGACCGGCGTCTCAATCGGACGGGTGGACAAAAGCCCGTCCGTCCGCAGGGCCGCCGAGCGCTCGCGACCAAATTCGGTCCACACATCCCACTGCGGGTTCCAGTCATCGGTGGCCAACAGCTGCATGAACGAGGCAAACGCTTCGTTCAGCCACATCCCGTTCCACCAGCGCATTGTCACGAGGTCCCCAAACCACATGTGGGCCGTTTCGTGGTCCACCGTGGCCACAACGCCCTTCCTGTCCTGCTCCGAGGCTCGGTCGGGGTCCGCCAGGAGCGCCACTTCTCGATAGATGATGCAGCCCAGGTTCTCCATGGCGCCGGCTGCGAAGTCGGGAATGGCTACATGGTCCAGCTTGGGGGCGGGATAGGGGATGCCGAAGTATTCCTGGAAGAACTGCAGGCTGTGGCGCGCCGCCTCCAGCGCGAGCCCATATCGGCTCGACTGCCCCGGCGTGGCCACGATCCTCACGGGGACGCCGTCCACGTCCACGGGCGGGCTGACGTCTAGGGGCCCCACCACAAGCGCCACCAAATATGTTGACATGGGAATGGTCTCGGCAAACGTGACCCGCTGCCGGCCGGGGCCGGCCGGCTCCCGGGATACTTCCGGACCGTTGGAGATGGCGACAAGCCCGTCGTCCACCACCAGGGAAATGGCAAACGTCGCCTTCATGTCGGGCTCATCCCAGCAGGGAAACGCGCGCCGCGCGTCGGCCGCCTCAAACTGAGTGGCGGCCAGGACAGCGGTTTGGCCATCGGCATCTTGGTACGTGGACCGGTACAAGCCCACCAGCCGGTCGTTCAGCGTGCCCGCAAACGCCATCTCTAAGGTCCAGGGGCCGGGAGCGACATCAGCGGGAAACGTCAGGATGAGCAGCTCGTCGTCGGCCTGGTACGCCACGCCTCCAGCCAGCCGCGAGCCGTCGGGTCCCACGAGAGAGGCGCGGTCGACGGTGAGTTCGGCCGCGTTGAGCACAAACTGGCGAACCGGTGTGCGCACGTCCACTTGCACCACCACGGTGCCGTCAAAGTGGGCCGCCGCCAAATCGGGCGTGATCTCCAATTGGTAGCGCTTCGGCAGCACCGTGCGCGGCAGCCTGCCGTTGAACGAAGCCTGGGGGGAGTTGGACGGGGACATCATACGCCTCCTTATTGGCCAAACCCGGGCGAACCGGGTTCGCGCCGGCGAGGGCTCGCCCTCCCCCGGGCCCTAGCGGTCCGGGACAACGCGGCGCCGATCGGAACTCAGTATGCCGCACCACACGGGATTGGGCGAATTGGCCCCGAGGACAGGCTCTCGGGGTCCCGGGGCGGAGCCATCGGCCGATGGACCGCCGGCCGGCGACGCGCTACGATCCGCGGCGAGGGGGCGGATGGTGCGCATCCTGACGGATGAAGAGGTTTCGCGTGTGCTCACCATGGCCGACGCCGTCGCGGCCATGCGCGGCGCGCTGGCGGCTCGAGCGGATGGGCAGTTGGTGAGTCCCCCTCGCGGCGGCTTCACCGCCGGCGGCGTCGGCCTCAGGTGGACGCCCGGCGCGCTGGGCGGGCACGTGGGGCTCCGGCTCTACATGACCGGGGTCGAGCGGGGGGATCAGCTGACCGCCCTGTGGCGGGCCGATGGGACGCTTCGCGCGATCGCGATAGGGCCAACCTTGGGGCGCCTGCGGACCGGGGCCATCGGCGGGGTGGCCCTCGATGTGATGGCTCGGCCTGATGCGCATGTGCTGGGCATCATCGGCTTTGGTGCCCAAGGATGGATGCAGCTGGAGGCGGCCCTCGCCGTGCGGCCCATCCAGCGGGTGTGGGTGTACCGCCGCGATGCGGGCCGCTTGGCCGCCGACGCGGCCGAAGCCACGAGGCGCTTTGGCGTCCCGGTCGAGCCTGCACCCAGTGCCGAACACGCCGCGCGGGCCGCCGACATGCTGGTGACGGCCACGCGCGCGGCCGAGCCCGTGGTGCGCGCCTCCTGGCTCGCGCCGGGTGTACACGTGAACGCGCTGGGGCCGAAGGCCCACGGCGCCCAGGAGATCGGCCTGGATTTGGTGGAGCGCGCCGCGCTGCTCGCATCCGATGTGCCCGAGCAGTATCAGGGGGAGCCGGACTTTCTGCTGCATGGCACGGGCCACATCGAGCGAATCCGAGATCTCGCGGCGGTGATGGCCGCGGCACCGCCGCGCGACCCGTCCGCCGTCACCCTGTTCCTGTCGCATGGCCTGCCCGGGACCGAGGTGGCGCTCTTGGCGCGGGCGGCCGAGGCGGCGGAGGCGGCCGGGGTGGGTGCGGTGCTGGACGATGCGGCATGGTAAGGCCCACGCTGCGCGCTGCCACGGCGGCGGACCTTCCGCTGTTGTGGGAAGTGCTCTACGAAGCCATCTTTGTGCCGCCGGGGCAGCCGGCCCCGCCCCGCAGCATCCTCCGGGATCCGCACGTGCGCCAGTATCTGACGGACTTTCCGACGCACCCCGGCGACGGAGGGCTCGTGGCGGAGATCCCGGCGGGGCCGCTGGGCGCCGCCTGGCATCGGCAGATGCCGGCCTCGCATCCGGGCTACGGCTTTGTGCGACCCGATGGGCCCGAGGTGACCATTGCGCTTTTGCCGCCCTACCGCGGGCAGGGCATCGGGACGCGGCTCCTGCAGCAGCTGTTGGAAGACGCCGAGGCCGCGGGCTACCCCGGGCTGTCGCTGTCCGTTCACGCGAAGAATCCCGCGCGCCGGCTGTACCAGCGCTTGGGGTTCGTCCGCGTGGCGAGTCGATTGCCCTCTGACGACGCGTGGACGATGTGGCGCGCGTTTGGGGACGGCGCTCCCCATGAGTGAGACGCGCGGCCCCGAAGTCTCTATAGCGGTGGTGCGAGGAAGCAACGTCGGGCGCCGCTGGATCAAAATGCCTGACCTGCGGTCCCTGGCGCTGGCCTGCGGCTTTGTCGACGTGGTGACGTACATCCAGACCGGGAATCTGCTGGTGGCGGCGCATCAGTCGGCCCAGGAGGTGAGCGGTTCTCGGAACCTATCCCCGTGGCCGTCGCCACCCCGGCCAGCCTGGGCCGGGTGGCTGAGCAGGCGCCTGTCGCGCCGGTCGGCGAAGCCGTATACGCGGCATTTTGGGTGGAAGCGCCCGAACCTGACCGGCTCGCGGCGCTGCCGTCCCGGGTGCCGGTGACGGCGGACCGCCTGATCGTGGGCACGGACGCCGTTTACCTCTGGTACCGCCACGGGGTGCACGGGTCGCCGCTCAGCAACCCGTGGCTGGAGCGCCAGCTCAACGTGGCGATGACCTCACGCAGAACGACCACGGTGTCGCAGCTGGCGGCCTGGGCTAACACGCGGACGCCGGGCCGTTCTCACGATCCGAATCACCGAAGCGGGGGGAGTGGGCGCGGTGGCCCGGCAGATGGCCGTCTGGTTTGAGACACATTCAACGACCGAGGACAACGAACGGCATATAGCCACCGGATGGCATCCCGGGGCGCTGTCCGCGGCTGGGCGGCGCCAGGCCGCCGACCTGGCTCATCGCGTCGAGGAGCGTGGCATCCGGCGGATCTATTCGTCTGACCTGGGTCGCGCCGTCGAAACGGCCCGACTGGCGGCGCCAACCCTGCCGCTCTACTTGGATTGGCGCCTGCGCGAGTGCCACTACGGAGCCTGGAATGGGGCGGATGCGGCCCGGGTGCATCGGGACCGCGGGCAATTCTTGGACCACCCGTACCCCGGTGGCGAGAGTTGGCGCCAGGCGGTCACGCGCGTGGGCAGGTTTGTGGAGGATCTCTGCCGCCTGGCCGCCACCGAGTCTGTCTTCCCTGTCTTAGTTGTCGGCCACGTGGCCACGCGGCTGGGGTTGGCTGTGCATCTCGGGGGCGAATCCCTGGAGAATCTTCTGGACCGCCCGGCGCGCTGGCAGCCGGGGTGGTCCTGGGTGTGGGAGTCCGACGCGGACGCACCCTCTGGCCCCAGGGGACGGCAAGCCGGGTATCCACCAAGCGGCCCCTGATGCGGCGGTTCCGGTATGCTGTCATGATAGGGATCGGCCAAGCCATTCGGGATCGGAGCAGGGGGAGAGCGCTTGCGGACGGTGATGGCCAACGTGACCGTGCTGGATGGGTCGGGGGCGCCCTCCAAGGCTTCGGATGTGTGGCTGGATGGCGAGCGGATTGACCAAGTCACGGCGCCCGGCTCTTCGCACGGCAGGGCCCGCGTCGTGGCCGGCGATGGGTTGGTCTTGGCGCCGGGCTTTATCGACGTGCACTCTCATGCGGACCGCTCGCCCTTCGCGGATGAGCCGGACACCACCAAACTGCTGCAGGGCATCACCACGGAGGTGGTGGGCAACTGCGGGTCGAGCCCGCTGGACGATGACGACCCGACCAGCTATCTGACCCAACTGGACCAGGCGCGCCCGGTGACCAACCTGGCGCCGCTTTTGGGCCACGGCAGCCTCCGGCGGCGGGTGCTGGGTATGGTGAAGCGGGCGCCGCGCGCTCAGGAGGCCCGCACCATGCGGGCGTGGCTCGAGCAGGCGCTGGATGCCGGTGCGTTTGGCTTGTCGTCCGGCCTCTTCTATGCGCCCGGCTCCTATGCCGACACCGACGAGCTGGCGGCGCTCCTCGACGGGCTGGCCGGCCGCCCGCTGGTATACGCCAGCCACATTCGCAATGAAGGCAGTCGGCTCGTGGAGGCCGTGGACGAGCTGTTGGCCGTCGGACAGAGTACCCGCGTGGCGCTGGAGCTTTCCCACCACAAGGCGGCCGGACTGCCCAACTGGGGCCGCACCGCCGACACGCTGGGCCATATCGCGGCCGCTCGATCGGAGGGAGTGGTGGTGGCCATGGACGCCTATCCCTATACCGCCTCCAGCACTTCGGTATCCGCGAACTTGCCGGGCTGGGTGTTGGAGGGCGGGGTGGATGAGGCGCTGGCGCGTCTGGCGGAGCCCGCGACGCGAGCCCGCATCCGTCGCGAGTGCGAGGACCCTGCCCCCGACAGCGAATGGGAGAGCATGATCGCCGCCACCGGGTACGACCGCATGGTGGTGGCCTGGAACCCGGCAGACGGAGCGGGGCAGGGCCAGACCCTGGCCCAGTACGCCCACGAGCGGAACCTGTCGCCGTTTGACGGCATGGTGCACCTGCTGCGGGAGAGCCGGATGGCCGCCACCATGGTGGCGCACAGCATGGACGAGACGGACTTGGTGCGCGTGCTCAAGGACCCGCAGTGCTGGATCGGGACCGACGGGGTGCTGGGATCCCGCTCCGCCCGCCCCCACCCCCGGCTGACGGGAACGTTTCCGCGCGTGTGGCGCGAGTTTGTGGTGAAGCGCCCTCTGCTGGCCCCCGAAGAGGCGATTCGGCGCATGACGGGCGGACCCGCTGCCCACTTCTCGATTCCAGAGCGCGGTGCGGTGGCGCCGGGCTGGGTGGCCGACTTGGTCCTGATGGATCCCGACCGGCTCGCGGACACCTCGACGTTTGACCAGCCGTGGACGCCGCCCGACGGCGTTG
>JAKADP010000023.1 GCA_021820465.1 Bacillota bacterium | reverse complement strand
AGTATGGAAGGTCAGGCAGACCGGTCGGTCATCCATGATGGTTATCCCGAGGATGCGGCCCCGGATTCCCCGGTCCGTCTGGTGTGTCGGGCGATCCTCGGGATAACTCATTCCGCGGCATAATCCTGCGGGCGCCGCACGCGGGCGGGGACGACCACCGTGCCGTAGTGCGCGGCCAGTTCCTGGTACGCCGGCTGGAGGGTCGGCTCGTGCGGATGCGGCGTCGTTACCCCGGCCTTGAGATTGTCCGGCACCAGGCACGCGGGGACGCCCCCCCAGGCGGCGAAGGCGTGCACATGGCCGGCCAACCACGACGCCAGCGTCTGGTCCGGCTGCACCTCGGCGTACACCGCCTGGCTGTAGCCGAGCACCGCAACAAAGACCTGCGCGGGCGTGGCCGTCCCCGTCGTGCGGTCGTATATGGGGACCGTGGCCCCGGCGTAGTCGAAGAACGCCTGGTCTCCGGGCGTGTACTGTTGGCGTAGCACGCGGCTCTGGTGCTGGCGCCAGCGCTGGTAGTGCACGCAGAACTGCGAGTAGCCGAGCCCGTCCGGATGCGCCTGCCGGTACTCCAACCACGCCAACTCCCGCGTCATGCCTTTGTGGTGGCGCAGGTCCGCCTGGATGGCGGGCCAGTCCGGTTCCGGCCGCCGATGCGGCCGCCCATGGTTGCCGGGATACAACCGCCGCTCGAGCTGCCCGTCGTCCCAATTCGCCGGGAGCGGCCAGGGGATGGCGGCCTCCTGCGCTCGGCGCAGGATATCGGTCACGGTCGTGTGATGGATTCCGAGGCTCCGGCCAATGGCCCGCGCGCTGAGCCGCCCCTCCCGATGTAGCCGCAGCAGTTCGCGAATCTGTCGCATGGGCACCCTCCGTCTCGCCATGACTCCTCTCCTTCCGGTGCCCGGGGGCGGACACCGCCGGAGAGTGTAGCGACCGCGCCCCGGGTGGGGGGGATTTACCGAAAGGGTGGTGCCAACTTACCGGAACGGGTGGTGGAGATTTACCGGACGCGGTGGTGCCAACTTACCGGAACGGGTGGTGGATTGGGACCGGAATCAGCAGGCTTACCGGCGCACCTGTCGTCCCCGGTAAGACTCCCACCCCGGGCCGGGGCGGCCTGCCGTCTTGGTGTGGTATGGCTGTCCCGTCCCCCTCATACCGTGGCGAGAGAGACACGGATGCCAATGTTGGAAGGAAAACCGAGCGGTGTCCGCACTGCTGGAGCTGGGGATGTGCCACAATAGGGGGGTTACGTCATGGACTGGAAGGTTATGTTCACCACCCTAGGATTGATATTTATGGCAGAACTTGGCGATAAGACCCAGCTGACCACCATGATGCTGGCGGCCCAAAGCGAGTCGACGACGGCGGTGTTTATCGGCGCCGCGCTGGCCCTGACGCTGTCGGCGCTGCTGGGCGTCGTCTTTGGGGAAGCCATTACGCGCGTCGTGCCCACGCAGGTCATTCACATGGTGGCGGGCGGCGCGTTTGTTGTGCTGGGGGCTTTGCTGCTCACGGGCAAAATGTAGGGGCGGCTGTCAGCGCCCCAATCAGCTGATACACCACCCGGTTGGCGGGCACGTCCCGATGCACGGCGGCAGCCCGCCGCAGGATCGACCCGGTGATGGCCTCGATTTCCGTGGGGCGGCCCGCCCGCACGTCCTGCAGCATGGACGACAGGTTGTCGCGGGTCGCGGCGGCGACGGCCAGCGCCCGCGCGGCCGGATCCTCCAGGGGATGGCCGTGCGCGGCCGCGACAGCCCCCACCTCCTCGGCCAGCTCGCGCATCAGCGCCTGCGCCGGGGCCGAATTGCCTAGGCGGCCGTTGGGCCAGCCTAGCAGCGCCGACAGCGGGTTGATGGCCGCGTTGACCGCGGCCTTTCCCCACAGCGCCGACGCAATGTCGGCCGTGGCCGCCGCCTCCCATCCCGCCGCCTGCAGATAGGACGCCAGCTGGTCCGCGCGGGCGTCTGGCCCACCGAGCGGGCAGCCCACCCACGTGGGCCCGTCGCCCAGATGGCTGACGGCGGCCGGCTGGGTGCGGGTGGCCGCCTGCTGCGTGACGGCGGCCAGCACCCGGTCCTCGCCCACCGCCGCGGCCGCCATGTCGGGCGCGTCCAAGCCATTTTGCCAGGTCACCACGGTGGTGCCTGCCGCCGCCCAAGGGACCACGGCGGGCAGCGCCGCCGCCAAGTCGTAGCTTTTCACGGCCACCACCGCGAACTCCGGAGCCGGGAGGTCCGCCGCGTCGGCCGTCGCGGGTACCGGCACCACCTTCACGCCCCCCGCCGCCGTCACGGCCACCCCCCGGCGCAGGGCGGCCACCGTCTCGGGGCGCCGCACGACGAGGGCGGCTGGCACTCCCGCGTCCGCCAGGGCGGCGGCCAGCAGCAGGCCCATGGAGCCCGCCCCCACCACCACGACGTCGCTGCGCGTCATGGCAGCACCGTCCGGACCGCTTCGCCCTCCACCTCCAGGCAGCAGTTGTCCAAGAGCCGCGTGGCCCCAAAGCGCGCCGCCACCGCCACCAGCACCCGCCCGGCGACTTGCGCCACGGGCGCCAGCGTGGCGGCGTCCACCACCACGGCATAGTCCAGCTGCGCCAGCGGCTCCGACTGAATCGCGGCGGCCAGCTCCGCCCCAAGGCGGACGGCATCGCGGACGCCCCCGCGGACCGCTCGCTCAGCCGCGTCGAGGCTCCGGTGCAGCACGACCGCCGCCTCGCGCTCTGCGGGGGACAGGTACACATTGCGCGAGCTCATGGCCAAGCCGTCGCGCTCACGCACGGTGGGCACCACCACGAGCCGTGTGGGCCACAGAAGCTCCTGCATCATCCGGCGCACCACCACCACCTGCTGCGCGTCCTTCTGGCCCAGGGCGATGATATCGGGGGTCCAGATGTTCAACAGCTTGGCCACCACGGTGGCCACGCCGCGAAAGTGGGTGGGGCGCACAGCGCCCTCCAGCACCCGGTCAATGCCCTCGACCTGCACAAAGGTGGAGGGGGAAACGGGATACATGACCGAGGTGGCCGGGTGAAACACGGCATCCACGTGGGCGGCCTCCGCCCAAGCTTGGTCGCCAGCCAGATCGCGGGGATATCGGGCGAAATCCTCGTGGGGCCCAAATTGGGTCGGGTTCACGAAGATGCTGAGGACCAGGCGGTCCACCTGCGGCCGCAGCGCGTGCAGCAGCGCGGCATGTCCGGCGTGCAGCGCGCCCATGGTGGGCACCAGCCCCACCGTTTGCCGGTCCGCGCGCGCTGCGCCCACAAAGCGGCGGGCCCCGTCTGCGTCTGCCAGCCACTGCATCAGCGGGGGGCGGGGTGTCCGTGTCGCGCCGCCAGGCGCTCCAGCACGGCGGGCTCCATCGAAAAGGTATGCTCGTCCGCCGGAAAAACCCCTGTGCGCACCTCGTCGGCATACTGGCGCAGCGCCGCCTCCATCGCCTGACCGATGTCCGCGTACTGCTTTGTGAACCGCGGCGCCCGGCCCCAGTACAAGCCCAACATGTCGTGCGCCACCAGCACCTGGCCGTCGGTGGCGGCGCCCGCGCCGATGCCAATCGTGGGAATCTGCAGGGCGTCGGTGATGAGGGCCGCCAGCGGGGCCGGCACCATCTCCAGCACCACCGCAAACGCGCCCGCAGCTTCCAGCGCCAGGGCGTCGGTGTAGAGCGCCTCCGCCGCGGCTTCACTGCGCCCCTGCACGGTGTAGCCGCCAAAGGCATACACGGATTGCGGCGTGAAGCCCAGATGCCCCATCACGGGAATTCCGGCATCCACCAGGCGGCGGACGGTGTCTGCCACCCGCCGCCCCCCCTCCAGCTTGACCGCCTGGACGCGCGCCTCCGTCATGAGCCGGCCCGCGTTGACCAACGCCTGCGCGTCCGACACGTGGTACGTGAGAAACGGGAGGTCCGCCACCACGAAGGTGTCGGGGGCGCCGCGCACCACCGCACCCGCGTGGCGCACCATGTCGTCCAGCGTGACAGACAGCGTGTCGGGATAGCCCAGCACCACTTGGCCCAGTGAATCCCCTACCAGAATCAGGTCCACCCCCGCCGCCTCCGCCACGTGGGCCATGGGGAAGTCGTACGCCGTAGACATGACCCAGCGGCCGCCCTTCTTATAGGCGGTCAGCAGATCGCGCAGTGTGCGTCTCGCCACTTGGGTTTCCTCCACTCCTGCCGCTCGGGGTCACGGCATGGTCTGTCCCATCCGTCGGATCAGTCGCCCGCTTGCAGGCGCCAGGGCACCTCCGCCAGCACGTAGGCATACACAGCCAGCACGGCGACACCGTGGGCCACCTCGTTCGGGTCCAACTTGTCCGGCGTGTCCGCCGCGGAGTGGTGGTAGCGAAAGTACTGCTGCTGGTCGGATCCCAACGACAGCGTGGGCACCCCGTCCGCGACCAGCGGCGACACATCGGCGCCGGGCCCTCCAGGGCCGGCGGAAAAGGGGCCCCAGGGCGCCAGCAGCTCCGCGATGGCTTGGACGGCCCCGAGCGACGATTCCGCTCCGTGGAATCCCATGCGCGTGGGGCGGAAGAAGCCAGCGTCCGACTCCATGGCGATGACGTGGTTGGCCAGCTCCGAGCGGTGGGCGGCGTGGTAGCCGCGGCCGCCCGCCAATCCGTTTTCCTCATTGGTCCATCCCACCAAGCGGATCGTGCGGCGCGGTGCCAGCTCCAGCCGGCGCAAGACGTTCAGCGCCTCCCATGCGGCCACAAAGCCACCCGCATCGTCCATGGCCCCCTGGCCCACATCCCACGAGTCGATGTGGCCGCCCAGCACCACCACTTCTTCGGGCCGCTCGGTGCCCACAATCTCGGCCACGATGTTGCGCGACGGGGCGTCGGGCAGGGTGTGGGCCCCCATGGCGAGGCGCACGACCACCGATGCCCCCCGGTCCGACAGCCGATGCAGCAGCGCGGCGTGCTCCACGCTCAAGGCCGCCGCCGGAATTTTCGGCACGTCGTCCGCGTAGCGCATGCCCCCCGTGTGGGGATTATTCATGGAGGCGGACGCCACCGAACGCACCAGCGCCGCCACGGCGCCATGCCGCGCCGCTTCCACCGCTCCGCGCGCCCGGTACTGCACGGTGTCTCGATAGCTGACGAACGGCGCATCAAACAGCACGATGCGGCCGGCCGCCTCGGCTGAGCGATTCGCCAACTCCTCAAACGTCGTGACCACCAGCACGGGGGCGGTGATGCCGTCGGGGGGCGTGCCCACGCTGCCGCCCAGCCCCAGCATGCTGAGGCGCATGGGCCGCGGGCTCACCAGCGTGGCCGACTCGTCGCCTCGGACCCAGTGCGGCACCATCACGGGCTCTCCGTGCACGTTCGCCAGCCCATCGTCCGCCAGCTGGGCCAGCGCCCAGTCAATGGCCCGCTCCAAGGCATCTGACCCGGACAGGCGGGGGCCAAAGGTGTCGGTCCAGAGCGCCACGCGGTCCCAAGCCGCATGACTCGCCAGTGCGGCGGCGGCGATGCGCGCCGCCGCCGCACGCACCTCCTGAGCGATTTCCGGTATGTTGCCGTTGGCGGGAGCGCCGCCGGGGCTCCCTTGGGGGTCCGTATGATTGTTCATGCCTCTATTCCAGCACGCGGCCCCCCCGGCGTCAACCGACGGCCGCGCGGCGGCGAGAGAGATCCCAAGCGCCGTCCCGGGCGTATCTCGGGGCGGAGGGATTGCCGTGCCCCACAATTCTCGGTCGATGGCACGCAGAGGGCAGGTGGCCGCCGCGCTCTCGCTCGCTGCGGTGCTGGCCGCCTGCGGCGCCACCCGCACCGCGGCCCCGCCGCCCGCGGCCCACCCGTCGCGTCCCCGGGCCGCGCAGGGCACGGCGGCGGTCAGGGCGGGCGCCCAGTTGTTTCGCCACGTCTGCTACTACTGCCACGGGCCCCAGGGCCAGGGAGACAACCACCACTCGGGCGCTCCGGCCCTGTGGGGTCCAAACAGCCCGCTGGTCGCGGACCCCAGTCTGGTGGGGTCGCTCAGCACGCTCGCGGGCCTCACCGCCTTCATCCACCACAACATGCCGCTGGCGCCGGTCAATGGGGTGGCGGCCGCGGGACTCACGCTCCAGCAGGCCCACGACGCGGCCGCGTTCATCCGCTATCAGGACAGGCACCGCTGAGCGTGCCGCCGCGTGCGGGCCATCCACGAGCCCGGCGGGCCCCCGGGCTACCCCCGCGCCGCCAAAACCGCCAGCACCGTCTCCTCCACGCCGCACAAGTGGGCGATCATGCCGTCGCGGGCCCGATCCGGATCACCGCGCTGGACCCACAGCGCGATGCGCCAATGCTCCTGCGCCGAGCGCAGCGCACGCCCCGGCACCGCGATGCTCTCGTGCCGCGTCTGCTCCAAGAGGTGCAGGAGGTTGGCCAGCAGCCGCTCGGCCACAGGATTCTTCGCCACGCGCACCAGGTGGTTGTGAAAGGCGCGGTCGGCGCTCTGCGCCCGCGCCAGCGACACCGGCGCGTCCGGGCTCCCGTCCGGTCCGTCCGGCAGCACCGTGCGCACGATGGCCAGCAGCGCGGCGGCTTCCGCCGGCTCGGCCCGCGCCGCCGCCCACGCGGCCACGGACGGCTCGATCGCCCGCCGAATCTCAAACAGCGACCGCACGTCCGCGGCCGTCAGAATCGACAGCAGGTGGTCCCCCAATTGCCCGCGGTCCGGGTCGTCGACAAACACGCCGCGCCCCCGCTCGATGTGGATGGCCCGAAGCCCCACCAAGGTGCGGAACGCGTCTCGCACCGTGACCCGGCTCACCCCATAATGCACCGCCAGCTGGCGTTCGGACGGGAGCCGCGACCCCGGGGCAAACCGCCCCGTCCGAATGCCCGCCAACAGGTCGTTGACCAACCGGTCGCGGAGCCAGGCTCCCTGCTCGCTGCCCCACGGTCCCAACGCCTCGTCCTGGTGCGACGGCTTGGCGGCGCGCTCCACCTTATCATTGGCCATGATGTCTGCCCCTCTTCCGCTGCCGCCCTCGGGGCCCCCACCGGGGTCCCCCTTCGGCATAGTTCGCGTTCGGCGAGGCGAATTCCTGTCAGACTCGCGCGATTCTTGTGCGGTCTTATGACCGGGGCGCGACCCACTGCGGGCTTATCCGCCCCACCCCCGGCGTTTCCCAGTAAGGCACGGCGGTGCCACTGGGCACGGCGGGCGAGCCGGCCGGCACGATGGCCAAGCCGTCGGCGTGAACATAGGATGTGAGCACATCAGCGCCTGTCGGCAGGTCGGCCGCCACCCCGCCCGGGACGCGCCGGACCGCGAGGTAGCGGGGCTCGCGCGTGGGGCGGGGGAACCCCCCGATGAGCGGCTCGACGCTGTGGCGCCCGAGAAGCCGCCCGCCGTGGAGAGACGCCCACCACGGCGCCACCAGCACCATGGCCGAAAGGTAGGCCGCGCCCGGGTTGCCCGACAGGGATACGATGAGGCGGTCCCGGCGGCGGGCCGCCGCCACCGCGCGGCCGGGGTGCATCGCCACCCGCCAAAACAGCGGCGTGGCCAGCTCAGCCAGGATGTCGGGCAGAAAGTCCGCCTCTCCCACGGACACCCCGCCTGTCGTGATCACCAAGTCCGCCCGCTCCAGCGCAGCGTCCACCGCCCGGCTGATTTCCGCGCGGTCGTCGGGAGCATGGGCCACAGACACCACGTGCCCCCCCCACTCCGAGACGGCCGCTGGGATCCAGACCCGGTGCACGCCATAGATGTGGCCGGGCTGCAGCGCGGCCCCGGCAGGCGCCAGCTCCGAGCCCACCTCCACGACGGCGACGCGCGGCCGCGCCCACACCAGAATATCCGCCATCCCGGCCCCTGCCAGCAGGCCGAGGTGAGCCACCGTGAGCCGGTCGCCCTCCGCCGCCACCGCCGCGCCGGCCAGCCGCTCGTGGCCCTGGTGCATGATGTTGCGTCCCACGGAGACCGGCCGTCCAAAGACGGCTCCCCCGGGGCCGACGTGGACGGCCTCCTGCTCCACCACACTGTCTGCGCCCGCCGGGATCGGGGCGCCGGTGAAGATGCGCCACGCCCGGCCCGGAGGCAGGCGCCCCGGCGGCTCCCCAGCCAGCGTGCGGCCCTCAATCGGCAGCACGGTCCCCTCGGCAACCTCGGCCGCCCGCACGGCGTACCCATCCATCGCCGCTCGATCAAAAGGGGGCAGGGGCAGCGGCGCCGAGACCGGCTCGGCCACCGTGCGGCCCAGCGCGGATGCCAGGGCCACCCGCTCGCGGCCCAAGGGCGGCCGGACCTGCCGCAGGCGCTCCTGAGCGTCCGCCACCGAAATCAACGAATGGTCAGGCATGCTCCCTCGCTTCCGGGGCCGCTCTAGAGCCGCCCTCACTCCCGTTCATTTTACATCCGGCCGCACGCGACGCCGGGGATGACGGTGCTGCGCCACGGCCCACCGTGGCCACGGACCCGGTGAGCCGGCCAGTCGACCATCTTTTGTCCAGGGCCCGCCTGGCACGAGATGGGGCCGGAGCGGGGCGGGGTGCCCCCGCACGGTGGCACGCCGGCGCGCACCGTGCCAGTCCGGCCCCGTCCGCTCCGGCATCGCGACAGGCCGGCCGCCCTGCCAGCGGGCGGCCATGTCCTCGGGCTTACCCGGATAGAGTGGCCAGGCAATCCGGGGCTGGCCGTTCACCGGGGCGGACTCCACCCGCGCCCATAGGTGTGCCGAGCCGCCTGGGGGTGTGGGACGCAAACGCCAAGCGGGGCGCCCCTTTCCGGGCACCCCGCCTGGTCTCCGTCGGGCCCTCCGCAGGCATCTCGTCCGATATCCTTTCAGGTTGGGAACTCACGCAAGGACACGCGAACGGGATGCTCTCTGTCCAGGAACACCCTCGATGTCAGAGCGCGCTCCGCTCTTTACACCGCATTCTGGGACACTTGCGGAACGCCCGCGTCGGCGGCGCGGTTGTACGGCCCCACGGGCAGCACGGTCTTGCCACGCGACACGTTGACAATCTCCGCCGCCGACGTGTAGAACGCCAACAGTGCGGTCAGAAGCCCCACGTAGCCTCCCAGCGTGCCGAAGATGGCGCCAACCCCGAAGTCGCCGATGGCCAGCAGCACGAAGGTGACCCACAGAGCCAGAAACACAAACTGCAGAGCCCGCGTCTTGTCGAAGGTGCCCAGCCACAGGTAGAACGTCACCACGCCCCACAGCAGCAGGTACCAGCCGACGTACTGCGCCGAGACGCCGGCGGCGAAGAAGTGCACAAACAGCGCGAACGACCACCAGAATGCTCCGTACGAAAAGAAGGCCATCATGCCGAACGTGTTGCCAGCCGTGTATTCGAGCACGCCGGCCACCAACTGCGCGGTGCCGCCGTACGCCATGGCCAGCGCCAGCACCATGCCCAAGTCGTGTGCCGAGTACCACCCCGCGTTCACCATGCTGAGCATCCAGGTGGTAAATGCGAACCCCGCCAGTCCTAAGGGAGCGGGATTGGCTTTCTGCATCGTGGGACTCCTCCTTGCGATGAACTTGGGAGAAGAACGTAGATGAGACACAGATGAGACACGAGAAGCGATTGCGCGCCGCGCCCGCCGGGAGGCGGCGAGCCGCCCCCCGGCTAGCCCGTCATCCTGCCGCGTGCAGGCTGCGGATGGCGTCCACCACTTCCGGATTGGCCAGCGTCGTGATATCGCCCACGTCGGCGCTGTCGTTGGCGATGGCCATCAGGATGCGGCGCATGATTTTACCCGAGCGCGTCTTGGGCAGATCGGGCACCACCCACACGCGGCGCGGGCGGGCGATGGGGCTGATTTCCTTGGCGATGGCTTCGGAGACGCGCCGCATGAGATCGGGACCGCCCTCCCGGCCGGGGTGCAGTGCCACGAAAATCTCGGGCACCACGCCCTTGATGGGGTCGCGTGCCGCCACCACGGCGGCCTCGGCCACATCAGCCACGGTGAGGGCCGCCGACTCCAGCTCCTTGGTGCCCAGGCGGTGCCCCGCCACGTTGATCACGTCGTCGATGCGGCCGAGGATCCGGTAGTAGCCATCGGCCGCCTGCATCGCCCCGTCTCCCGCCATGTACGGCCAATCCCGCCAGTCGTGGCTGTTGGGATCGCGGTTGTACTTGGCGAAGTACGTGGCTACAAACCGGGCGGGATCCTTCCAGATGGTCTGGAACATGCCCGGCCAGGGATTTGCGATGCAGATATTGCCCGCCCGGCCCGAGCCGTGCGGAATCTCTTGACCATCCTCGTCAAAAATCACGGGGTGAATGCCGGGAAGGGCCGGCCCCGCACTGCCGGGCTTCATCGGATCCAGCGCCGGCACGGTGCTGCACATGAACCCGCCCGTCTCCGTCTGCCACCACGTGTCGACAATCACGGCCTCGCCCTTGCCCACCACCTCGTAGTACCACTTCCACACATCCGGCTCGATGGGCTCCCCCACCGTGGTCATGTGCTTGAAGTGGTACTGGTAGCGCTCCGGGTTGCCGCCACCGGCCTTGCGAAGGCTGCGGATGGCGGTGGGCGACGTGTGAAAGATGTTCACCCCGAGTGCCTCCGCAATGCGCCAGGGCCGCCCCGCATCGGGATAGGTGGGCGTGCCCTCGTACAAGGTGGTGGCGGCGCCCAGCGCTAAGGGCCCATACACGATGTACGAGTGGCCGGTGATCCAGCCAATGTCCGCCATGCACCAGTACACGTCCTCCGGGTGCAGGTCCTGAATCATCTTGGTGGTCCACGCGGCGTAGGCCAGATATCCCCCGATGCCGTGCTGGGCCCCCTTGGGCTTGCCGGTCGAGCCGCTCGTGTACATCAGAAACAGAGGGGCTTCGGCTGGCATCGACACGGGGTCGACCCGCCGGCCCCGATACCGGGCCAGCGCCGGCCCCATCAGGACGTCGCGGCCCTCCTGCAGCGGCGCTCGGCTCTCGTAGCGGCCCGGGTAGCGCTGGAACACCAGCACGTGGTCGACCGTGTGGCCCTCGGCCTTGGCTTCGGCCACCGCGATGTCCGCCTTCTCCTTGTGGTCCAGCAGCTGCCCGCTCCGGTAGTAGGCATCCATGGTCAGCAGCACGCGGCTTTCCGAGTCCACCATGCGGTCGGCGCAGGCCTTGCCCGAGAACCCGGCAAACACCACCGAGTGGATGGCGCCCAGCCGAGCGCACGCCAGCATCGCCACGGGAAGGTCGGGCACCATCGGCATGTGGATGGTCACGCGGTCGCCGGCCCGGACCCCGACTTCGTCCTGCAGATAGGCCGCCAGCTCGTTCACGCGCACATAAAGCTCTTGAAACGTCACGTGCTGCATCGGCTCGTCCTCCGGCTCGGCCACGAAGTGGAGGGCCGTCTGGTTGCGGCGCGCCGCCAAGTGGCGGTCAATGCAGTTGGCCGACGCGTTCAGCCGGCCGCCGACAAACCAGCGCCAGAACGGCGGATGGCTGGTGTCCAGCAGCGTCTCCCAGTGCTTATCCCAGGTCAGCAGGTCGGCCAGCTCGGCAAAATAGTCCGGGAAGTTTTCCAGCCGCATGCGCTCGCGGATAGACGGGTCCGTCAAGTTGGCCTGGGCCACAAACGCCGCTGGTGGCTGGATGTACCCCTCCTCTCCCCAGTGAACCGCAATCTCCGACTCGCTCACGCGCCCTTCGTCCCCGCTCGTGTCGCTCACCAATCTGGCCTCCTTCGCTCACGGCGCACACCGTAATCAGAATGTTTGCAGGCTTTCTCGGTTCAGTATTGATAGTAGGGTGACGCGGCGTCAAGTACTTGTGGCAGAGCTTGGGACAAAAAAAGGGCCTCCCGGGCGGGAGGCCCCTCGGCTAGAGGCCGAGCGCGCTCGACAGGCGCTCGCGATCCCAGCCGCGCAGCACCTGGCTGCCCACGTGCAGCACCGGGGTGCCCGGCGCCCCCCCGGTCAGCTTGAGCATCTCCTGCATGGTCGCGTCGTCGGCGGTAACATCCTTTTCGGTAAACGGAACACCCTGCTCCTTCAAGAACTGCGCCGCAGCTCGGCATCCGCCTCACCCCGGCGAGTGGTAGAGGGTTACGTCGGGAAACGCCATCGTGTTGGCCTCCTTCGCGGTCTCTTTGTTTGTCTGTGTCTGGTGTCTGCCTCTTGACCCGGCCGCATGCCTGTCCACTCTCTCTGACCCCGGCGTGACGCCGGAGAGCGGACAGCCCGAGCGTAAAGCGTGCGCGCCCGCGGGGCGGATACCATGCGGAGCTCGCATGCGGCCCCAGCGGGGCTCGGCGCCGCCGTCCGCGCGCAGAGAGGGAGATCGCGGTACACTGGGGCCAGCGAGGCTCCCAAGCCACACACCCGATGAGGAGGATGCACATGGCCGAGGCGGCTCCCGCGATACGGGTCGCCGTGGTGGACGACCACGAGGTGGTGCGCGTCGGTCTGGCGCGCCTCTTGGAAGCACAGGCCGACTGCGTCTTGGTGGGGGAAGCGGCGTCGGTCGAGCAGGCGCTGGGGCTGCTGGACCACACGCCGGTCGACGTCCTGCTGCTGGACATTCGGCTCCCCGACGGCTCCGGCGTCGACGTGTGCCGCCAGTGGAAGGCGGCCTCCCCGTCGACCGGCATCATCATGCTGACGTCATTCAGTGACGATGACCTGCTGTTTGCCTCGCTGGAGGCTGGCGCGTCGGCGTATCTTCTGAAGAACGCCCGCAGCCGGACGCTGCTGTCCGCGATACGCACGGTGGCGGAAGGCGGGTCGCTGCTGGATCCCAATGTGGCCGCCAAGGTGCTGCACCGTGTCAACACGCCCGCGGCGCCCGACCCCCTTGATGAACTCACCGACAGTGAGCAGCGCATCCTGCATCTCATGTCCGAGGGCCTCACCAACCGGGAGATTGGCGCCCAGGTGTTTCTCAGTGAAAAGACCGTGAAGCACTATGTCAGCAACATCCTGGCGAAGCTGGGCCTGTCGCGGCGCGCCGAAGTGGCCGCCTACCTCGCGCGCCGCGGGGCGCTGCCCCCCTCGCAGCCGTAGCCATGGAGACCCCGCCCGACGCGCCTCGCCGCCCGCCGCTCACGCCGCTCACGCCGCTGGGCTACTGGGTCGCCTATCTGACCCCCCTGGGCGGGCTCGGCTTCCTGGCCGTCCTGGATCGCCTGATCCTGGCCCGCTTTTGGCCGCTGGCCCGCGCCGACAGCACGACCTTTGTGCTGGCGCTGGTGCTGACCCTTCTGTATTCGCATGGGTTTCTCACCCGCATCCGCGCCCAGTACGAAGAGACCGACCGCCTGTTGGAAACCACCTCGCTGCAGCGCGACCGCCTGCACCTCCTGCAGGAAACCCTCACCACCATAGCGGCCAATCGGGACTGGCAGGCGATCTTGCAGCGCGTCGTCGAGCTGTCGCGGGAGCTCACCGGCGCGCGCTTGGGGGTTCTGTCGGTCTGGAATCCCGATGGCCTGCCCGGCCGGCTCATCACGTCGGGGCTCAGCGCCCGCGAACTGGCGCAGCTGGACCGCGGCGACCCCGCCCCAGACCTTGCGGCCGCGCCCAATCCGCTGGCGCACCTGGGGAACGGCGCCGCCCCGCCCATCCCCACCATGGGTGTGCCGGTGCGGTTTCGCGACCAAGTGCTGGGCCATCTGTATCTCGGCGACAAGCCCACCGGGCCTTTTACCGCCAACGACGAAGAGCTGGTGGGCCTGCTGGCCGGCCAGGCGGGCGTCCTCATCACCAATGCCCGGCTCAACGAAGAGTTGGAGCGCCTGGCGGTCGTCGAAGAGCGGCAGCGCATCGGCATGGACCTGCACGACGGCACCATTCAGTCGCTGTACGGGGTCATGCTCACCATTGACACGCTGCTGGCGGAAACCCCCCCCTCGCTCACCGGGCTGCGCACGGCGCTGGACGTCCTTGGGGATCGGGTGGCGCGCATCTCGGACGACATTCGCCACTACGTCTTTGACTTGAAGCAGGACCGGCAGGACTGGCCCGAGGCGCTGGCCGCCATGATCGCGGAGCTGGGCCTGTCGGGCATCGCCGACGTGCGCGTGGCCGACCACAGCTACCGTCAGCTGAGCTCCCGCCAGCTGACGTACCTCCTGAGCTTTGTCCGGGAGGCGCTCACGAACGTGGCGCGCCACGCCCACGCGTCTCGCGCCTCCGTATCGTGGCGCGCCTCCGCGCATCAATTTCGCGTGGAGATTCGCGACAATGGCGTCGGATTCGAGACCGAGGCGGGCACGCCGGCCAACCACTACGGCCTCACGCACCTCCAGGAGCGGGCGGCCAATCTTGGGGCCAGCCTCACCATCGCGAGCCGCCCCCACGAAGGGACTCGCATCGTGCTGGTGGCGCCCCTGCACCGGCGGCTCCGCCGCCGCCTCGCGCGGACCGACCTGGCACGGCCCTAGCAGCCGCGCCCCCACTGCTCCCGAAAGCCCGCCCAGAGCCTGAGCCGACGGCGCGCCGCGGCGACGTCTCCCTGCCCCACCACGGCCAGCCCCAGGCCCGTGGCCACCGAATCGGTGACGCGTGCCCACAGGGCCCACCGGAAGGCCTCCGGGTCCGACGCCACCTCGGGCAGCGCCAGGGCTGCCCGCACCAGCGGGTCTCCCCTGGGTCTCACCAGCGCCGACCGGGCCACAAAGGTCGCCACATCCCAAAACCTCGGCATCCGCGACGCATCTTCGAAGTCGAGCCAACGCCACGTGCCATCGGCCCACAGCAGGTTGCCCGCATGGGCGTCGCCATGGGCGGGCAGGAGCACCTGCTGCGCCATCTCTCCCTCCACGCGCTCCACTTCGCTGACCAATTGAGCCACGTCCGCATCGCCGGCCGTCAGAGGACGAAGACGGCGCACCGCCTCCTGGGGATGAATCCAGGCTCCCCGGGCCGGCAGATCCCCCAAGAAGCGTTCCATAGCCCAAGTGAGGCGGCACACCAAGGCCAAGCCGGGCTCTGGGCGCGGGCCAGGGGCTTCAGGCGCGCAGTAGCGCCAAAGCGTCATCCACGTCCCCGCCACCGGGTGCGGGCCGGCCGGGACCATCGCGGCGGGTTCCACGACGGCGATGCCAAGCCGCCGCAGATGCTCTGCGACGGCAACTTCTCGGCGCCAGACGACTTCGACCTCTGCCGGATCATCCCCGGCGAACAAGGTCGCGACACGCGCGACCAGCGGATGCGGACGGCACCACAGGATGAGGTTCCCCCGGTCGCTTAGCACCACGGGGTCTCCGGCCGAACACCCCCACTGCGCCAACAGCGCAATCAGTTCATCGCGCACCGGCGCCACGGACGTGAGCCGCGCTCCTGGCGCTCCCGCCGCTCCCGAAGATGGGCTTTCTCCCGGCGTTATGACACGCCGGACTTGAACAGCATGATCCAAGCCGACATGCCCACCAGCCCGATGCCAATGGCAAACGCAAGCCCCAGCGGCACCAAATGCCAGGCCGGCCCCCGGCTCTCGCGCACGTGCATGAACACCCCCAGCTGCAGCGCCGCCTGGCCCACCGCCATCGCGAGCACCACCCCCAGCAGGACCGACGGGCTCATGATCCGATTCACCGTCATCCAGAGCGCCGCAAACGTGAGCACCAGCGAGGCCGCATAGCCCCACACCTGGTGCATGGGAAACTTCGGCTCTTCAAAGCGGGGGCTGATAAAATCAAACCCCGGCTCGATCGCGGTCTCATGTTGTTCGTCGCCACCGTGCATTGCCGTCCCCCCTCTCGTGGCTGCGCCCTAAATCAGCCGCCCGCCCAGATATACGACCGTGAAGATAAACACCCACATGATGTCAAGAAAGTGCCAGTACAGCGAGAACGTGTACAGCTTGCGCCGGGTGACCGTCGTGAGCCCGCGCCGGCGCAACTGGAACAGCAGCGCCACGGCCCAGATGATGCCCATGGTGACGTGGGTGCCGTGCGCCGCCACCAGCAGGAAGAATGCTGACAGAAACGCGCTGGTGTGCCAGCCCCAGCCGGCGGCCACATCCCCCGCAAACTCGGTCAGCTCAATGGACACGAACGCCATGCCCAACAAGACGGTCAGCACCAGCCACCAGGTCACCATGCGCTGGCGGTTCTGCCGCATTGCCCAGATCGCAATCCCAATCGTGAAGCTGGACGTGAGCAGAATCAGGGTCTCAATCAGCGCCGTGTTCAGCTGAAACACCTGCGCCGGCGTGGGCCCGCTGGCGATCCGGTTGACGAACACCGCGTACGTCGCAAACAGGCTCGCGAAAATCAGCACGTCGGTGACGATAAACATCCAGAACCCGGTAATCTTGATGCTCTCTTCTTGGTCCTGAAATTCTGGCGGCAGCTCCTGGTGGGACGCCTTGTGCCCGCCGGTAAACGCCTGGCTGCTCATGCGCCCAACCTCCCTAGGAGTTCTTCGGTTTCCCGGATCTCCCCCGCCGACAGGATCCGATAGTGGTCGTACTGGAACCAAGAGTAAATTAGGACCCCAAACACGCCCGCCAGTCCCATAAGCGCAATGGGCCACCACGTGAACACGAGGCCAAACGCGCCCACGAAGAACGCAGCGCCCAGCAGGATCGGGACAGGGGTGTTCTTGGGAATCGCAATCGCGCGAATATCCTCGGGCCGGGGCCCGGCGGGCTTCTCACCGCTCTGGCGGCGCTGCTTCTCCTCCCACCACCAGTCGCGCTCGTCGACGGTGGGGATGACCGCGAAGTTGTACTCCGGAGCCGGCGAGGGAATGGACCACTCGAGCGTGCGCCCGTCCCATGGGTCGCCGGTGGCGTCCACCTCACGGTGCAGGCGGCTGCGCAGCACGTTGGAGACCATCACCAGGAACCCGGCGCCCATGATGAGTCCCCCGATGGTCGAGATGACGTTCAAGGTGTGCCATCCCATGCCGAACGGATAGGTGTACATGCGGCGCGTCATGCCTTCGAGGCCCAGCCAGTACTGCGGGATGAACGTGGGCCAAAACCCGCCGGCAAACAGCCAGAACGACCACTTGCCCTGATGGTCGTTCAGCTTGTAGCCAAACATCTTGGGCCACCAGTAGTACACCCCGGCCAGCAGGCCAAACACCGTGCCGCCAATCAGCACCTCGTGGAAGTGCGCCACCAGAAAGTAGCTGTTGTGGAACTGGTAGTCCGCCGGCACCGCCCCCAGCATCACCCCGGTGGCGCCCCCGATCACGAAGGTGGGGATCATGGCCAGGAAGTACAGCATGGGCGTGGTGAATGTCAGGCGCCCACCCCACATCGTCAGAATCCAGTTGAAGACCTTGACGCCGGTGGGGATGGCGATGAGCATCGTCGACAGGCCAAAGAACACGTTGACCGCCGGGCCCGCCCCCATGGTGAAGAAGTGGTGGACCCACGTGCCGTACGCCAGCACCATGATGGCCGTCATCGACAGGACCATCGACGGATAGCCAAAGAGCTTCTTGCGGGAGAACGTGGACACCACCTCAGAAAACACCCCGAACGCCGGAAGCACGAGAATGTAAACCTCGGGATGGCCAAACAGCCAGAACAGGTTGACGTACATCATGGGCATGCCGCCATGCGCCAGCCCAAAAAACGTGGTGCCGGCCACCCGGTCCAGCAGCGACTCCAAGAGGGCAATCGTCAGCGGCGGAAAGGCGAAGAGAATCAGGACGGACGTGTTGAGCGTCGCCCAGGTAAACAGCGGCATCTTCATAAACGTCATGCCCGGCGCCCGCATGCGCAGGATGGTGACCAGAAAGTTGATGCCGGTGATGGTCGTCCCAATCCCGGTCATCAGCAGCGACACAAAGTAGTAGTTTTCTCCCACCGTGTGATTGAACGCCAGCTCGGTGAGCGGCGGGTACGCGGTCCAGCCGGCGTTGGGTGACCCGCCCACCACAAACGAGAGGTTGAACAGCGCGGCGGCAAACGCAAACAGCCAGAAGCTGATGGCGTTGAGCCGCGGGAACGCCACGTCCCGCGAGCCAATCTGCAGCGGCACCACCACGTTGAACAGCGCGAAGATTAACGGCATCGCCATGAAGAACACCATGATCGTGCCGTGGGTGGTGAACACCTCGTTGTACTCGCTCGCGTTGATGAAGTGCAGGGTCGGCATCGCGAGGTTGGTGCGCAGCATGAGCGCGTCCAGTCCGCCGCGGCCCAGCATGATGATTGCCGCCACCAAGTACATGATGCCAATCTTCTTGTGGTCCACGGTGGTGAGCCATTCGTTCCACAGCCACTGCAACTTCTTGTTTTTCAGCAGCCAGTACACGATGAACGCTCCCGCGGCCGTCATCATGATTTCCGCGCCAATCTCGGTGGGCCGGCGCACCCACGGCGGGAAGAGCGTGTGGATCAGATACGGCACAAACGATGGGAGTGCAGGCATCAGGGCGCCTCCTTGAACATGTCAGTCTCCGCCATCACCATCCGGGACGCTCGGGGCCCACGGGGCACCGAGGCCCCGCATCGGTCAGTCATGGGCAGGGTTGTTGTGCATCAAGAGATACATGCCCCCCTTGAGCGTGAAGCCATGCGTGACACTGGGGAACGTGAAGGCCGGGTAGGACGAGTACGACTGGTCCCCCACGGTCGTGAACTGCAGCAGCCGATGGTAGTCCGCCACCGTCATGGGGTGCGCCGTCTGGCGCAGATGGGCGGCCCACGCTTGAAACGCAGCCGGCGCCACCGCCTTGACGGAGAAAAACATCTTCTCAAACTCGCGCCCAGAAAACTGGCCGCTGTGGCCCCAATACGTGCCGGGCTTGTACGACTCCAGCCACAAGGGCAGCACCCGACCCGGCATGGCATACTCCATGCCGCCCAGCTGCGGCACCCAAAAAGTGTTCATGGGCGCATCCGACGTCAGCTTGAACAGCACCGGCTGCCCAGCCGGAATCACGAGGTAGTTGACCGTGGCCACCTTTTGGCCCGGGTACTCAAACAGCCACTTCCAGTCCAGCGACGTCACGTCCACCACGACGGGGTGCTTGGCCGGGACCTGGGCCAGCGCATACGTTTCCTCTACCGTAGGGACCGCGATAATGGTGAGAATCAGCGCCGGGATGATGAACCACAGCACCTCCAGCACCTTGTGCCCTTCGACGTTGGGCGTATACGGGGCACGGTTGCCCTTTTTGTCTCTGAACCGCACGACCGCGATGGTGAACAGCACCAGCACAAACAGAATCACCACGGCCATCGTGATGCCGGCCAGATCCATCAAGTTGAGCTCCACGCGCCCCACCGGCCCGGCAGGATTCAGCACGACCGCCTTCGGCCCCCCGCAGCCGGCCAGCACGGCCGCCAGTCCCAGCGCCAGCGGGATGCGTCTAACCCATGTGCGCATGAACACCCTCCTCGGTCTCGTCGGTCTCCTGGGGGAACCGTGGTGAGCGAGCCGTTGCCGGCACCGGATCTGTCCGCGCCGCGCCGCTCTCCCGTAAGACTCTCAGTGTGCCCTTAGAATCTCCACGGCCACCAGGTACCGCCGCCGTCCGCCAAACGGCCCAAGTTTAGGGGCCATTGGGCCCTTTCGGTCCTCTCGCGCCGAAGCGCCGGCGCCCCGCGTCGATTCCTGCGCCCCTTCGCGCCCAGTGTACCCCAAGCACGGCGCGCTCTCGCGAACCTCTGGGGCCGCGGCACATAGCGTATCGGCGGGAGGCGACCGGGTGGCGCATCGCTATCGGATCATGTTTCCGTCTCATCCGCCTGACTCACCCGACACCCCGCGCGTCGCGGAAGGCCCCGACGGCCCTATCCCCGTATTTTGCGCCGTAGGGCGCTTTCGCTCGCTCCGCGCCGTCGGGGCCGCCTGGGCCGCGGGAGCCCAGCTGTTGCTGTTGGATGGCGCGCTGGCCACGGCGGCCCGCGCCCGCTGGCCCGGGGCGCCCGTGCGCGTGGTGGCCGATGTGCGCCGGGCGTACGCCCGCATGGCGCAGCTGGAGTGGTCGTGGCCCGCGCGGGCGCTGACGGCGGTGGGCGTGACGGGCACCAACGGCAAGTCGACCGTCGCTGCCTGGCTGCACTGGGTGCTGGGGCAGCTGGGCCACCCCACGGGGCTTGTGGGCACGGTGGCCGTGGACCTGGGGGGCCGAACGCTCCCCGCCACCCTGACCACGCCGGACGCTCGCGAGCTCGCGGCCCATTTGCACGCGATGCGCACCGCGGGACTCACCCACGTGGTGATGGAGGCGTCCTCGCACGGCCTTGACCAGCGGCGTACAGATGGCGTGTCGTTTCAGGTCGGGGTGTTTACCAATTTCTCGCCGGATCATCTGGACTACCACGCGACGGCCCGTGATTATCTGGCCGCCAAGCGGCGGCTGTTTGCCGGACTCGCCCCCGGCAGCACCGCGGTGCTGAACGCGGACGACCCGGCGGCCTCGGCGCTGGCCCAAGCGACCCGGGCGCGCATCCTGTGGTACGGCCAGCAAGATGGTGCCGACCTGGTGGGGCGCTGGCACGCGGGCCGGGCGCACGTGCGCCTGGGGGCGTGGAGCGCCGCCGCTGCACTGCCCGGGTTGGGGCGGCACCGCCTCAGCAATGCGCTGGCGGTGCTGGGCGCCGCCGCCGCGCTGGGCGAGCCTCCCGAGCGCGCTTGGCCGGCCCTGCTCCGGTTTGGGGGCCTCTGGCGCCGCCTGCAGGTCATTTCCGGCCCCGGCGACCCCATCCAAGTCATTGACGACTGCGCCCACAACCCCGCCAACCTCGCGGCGGCACTGCAAGCGGGCCAGGCGGTGGCGCATGGCCGCGGGGCCCTCCATGTCGTCTACGCGATTCGGGGCCGCCGCGGCGCGGCCGTGAACGCCTTGAACGCGGAGGCGCTGGCCTGCCACGCGCCCCCCGACGCCCGGCTGCACCTCACGTGGGCGCTGGATTTGGCGGGCGCCGACGACGCCGTGTCCCCCGAGGAAGATCAGACGTACCGCGACGGGCTCGGGCGCGCGGGGCGGGCCCATCGCCTGTGGCCCACTGTTGAAGAAGCGGTCCGGCAGGTGCTGAACGAGGTGGCCCCCGGCGACACGGTGCTGTTGCTGGGCGCTCACGCGATGGATCACGCCGCCGACGTGTGGCGCCGCCTGGCAGGGAGCCTCCCCCCGCCCCACGCAGGCCGCGTCCCCGCGGCCGCGGCGCCGTGAGCGGCAGCGCGTCGCTCCCATCCCGGCAGGATTCCCACGCCGCCGCGCGAACACTGGCCAGTCATGCGAGCCTCGAAGGGGATGGCCATGCGGCAGCACATTGGGGGCAACAGCCCATGGGAGGCGCGAGCCGGTTACGCGCGCGCCGTCCGGGTGGGCGGCCGCGTGGTGGTGGCCGGCACCACCGCCACCGGCCCCGACGGGCAGCTGGTGGGCGGGGCGGACCCGTACCGCCAGGCCCTGCAGGCGCTGGACAACATCGCCGACGCGCTGGCGGCAGCGGGAGCGACGCTCGGCGACGTGGTCCGGACGCGCATCTACGTGACGCGCCGCGCGGATGCCGATCCCGTCCTGCGCGCCCATCGCGAGCGGCTGGGCGGTGCGCGGCCGGCCGCCACCCTCGTGGTGGTGGCCGGCCTCATCGATCCCCACATGCTGGTGGAAATCGAGGCCGAGGCGATCGTGGCGGCCCCGGATGCGGGGCCCGCGCCCTAAGGTGAGGCAGCTTGGGCGTCGGGGATCTTGGCCAACAGCGCCAGCACCTCGATGGCCACACCTTTGTCCAGTGGGACATTGTCGTTCGAGCACGTGGGGGAGTACACACACGAAGGGCACCCCACCTGACAGGGACAGTCCCGAACCAGCTCATGGGTGGCCGCCGCGAGCGCGGCCGCGCGGAGAAATCCGCGCTCCGTGAGCCCAATGCCCCCGGGAGCGTGCTCGTGGACGAAGAGGGTGGCTTGCCCCGTGTCAGGATGGTGCCAGACGGACAGGGCGCCTAAATCGCGCCGGTCGCACAGGACCCAGAGCGGCATCAGGCCAACCAGCGCATGTTCGGCGCCGTGCAGCCCCCCAAACAGATTGGCGTGCTCGAGCCGCCGCTGGCGGGAAAATTCCTCGGGCAGGGTGAACCAGAGCGCCCGCGTGCGATAGGTGTTGGGCGGCAGGTCCAAGGCATCCTGAGCCACCACCTCGTCCCCACGCCGGGTCTTGAAGCCGACCACTCGCTCGGTCACTTCGACGTCCCCCCAGCACAGCCGCAACCCGGCCTCCTCTCGGGCGCGGTGCTCCTCAAGAATGTGGATGTCCACGCTCTTGATGGGCTCCGTCCAGTAGTCCACCCGCTGCTTGGTCACCGCAGCGACCGAGTGGGTGAGGTCCAGCGAGCTCACCACGTAAGTTTCCGCGCCGTGCAGGAGCACCGCCCCAGGGTGGGCCTCCGACAGCGCGCGGGTCCAGTCCATGGTTTCCAGCACAAACGCGCCCTCGCGCAGCACCTTCACGGTCGTCTGGAGGCCCGTGGCGTCCAGCGACACCACCTGATGCGCGGCCGGCCGCCCCTGATACACCAAGCCGCGCGGCGTGTCGCGCAGCAGGCCGCGCCCCTGCAGCTGATCCAGCGCCTCACCGGCCGCGGGTCCAAACCAGCGCGCGGCACTCTCGCGATCCAGCGGGCGCTCGGCGGCGGCGCAAAGCAGGTGGCCACTCAAAATATAGGGGTTGTGGCGGTCGATGAGGGCGTGCTCGTGCGGGCGCCCGAAAAATAGCGCGGGCCGGCGGGCCAGGTACTGATCCAATGGGTCGGAAAACGGCACCCACACGACCACCGAGGCGTCCACACCGCGCCCCGCCCGGCCCGCCTGCTGCCGCGCCGACACCATCGTCCCCGGAAAGCCGGACAAGATCACGGCCCCCAAGCTTCCGATGTCCACCCCCAGCTCCAGCGCGTTGGTGCTCACCATCCCCCGAATGCGGCCCTCGCGCAGCGCCCCCTCCAAGGCGCGGCGCTCGGACGGCAGGTATCCAGCCCGATACGGCGCCACCGCGTCGGCCCACGGGGCGTTGCGGGCGCGGCCCATCTCCCGCGCCTCGCGGGCCACCAGCTCCGCCAGCTGCCGCGAGACGGCAAACGCCAGCGTCTGCACGCCATGCTCCACCCCAGCGGCCAAGAGCCGCGCGGTCTCCTGGTGGGCAGACGCCATCCCTGGCCCCAGCGCCTCGGGATTGTAAAACACGAAGTGTTGGCGGCCCCGGGCGGAGCCATCGGCCGCGTCATCAATAACCAGCGGGTGCACGCCGGTGAGCTGGTGCGCAAACTCCTCGGCATTGGCCAGCGTGGCGGATGCCAGCACAAACTGCGGCGCGGCGTGCACGGCGTCCAGCAGGCGCGCCAGGCGCCGCAGCACCAGGGCCACGTTGGACCCAAACACCCCGCGGTACACATGGGCTTCGTCAATCACCACGACCGCCAGGTGAGACCAAAAGCGCTCCCACTGGTGCGCCCAGCCCAGCGTCTGATGCAACATGTAAAAATTGGTCAGCACCAGCCGGCTCTCCGCGCGAATGCGGGCCCGCCGAGCCGCGGGCGTGTCGCCGTCGTACACGGCCGGGGCGATCCCGGCCGGCACCGCGCGCGCCAGCGCGTCCAGCGCGACCCACTGGTCCTGGGCCAGCGCCTTGGTGGGATAGAGATACAGCGCCGTGGCCGCCGGATCGGCCAAGAGCCGCTCCCACACCGGCAGGTTGAACGCCAGCGTCTTCCCCGAGGCCGGCGGCGTCGTGAGCAGCACGTGGCGCCCCGCCCGAATCGCCGTGATGGCTTCCGCCTGGTGCACCCGGAGGGTGACTCCGCGCCGTGCCAGGTAGTCCGCGAGCGGCGGAGCGAGCGGCCGATCCAGGCGCCCGTCCCGGGCGGCCCGCGCCGGCCGCTCTTCGACGTGCGTCACGAAGTCGCGGTAGGGGGCGCGCTGGGTGAGGGTCTCTAAGAAGGACTCAATCGACATCGCCGGAGCCCAGCGCCAGCGGCGGGAGGTGAGTGAAGATGCGCCCGAGGCCGGCCAGGTCCCACCGATTGTGATCGATGATGTACGTCAGCGGCCCCACCTCCCCCTCCTGCTGGTACGCCTCGTAAAACGGCGGCACGTACGCGCCAGGCAGATCGTCGGGCCGCACGATGCCCAGCAGCTCCCGCTCGATGGTCACGGCCTGGCAGTCCGGCAGCCGATCCTGCCACGCCCGGCGCGCCTGATGCAGCAAGTCAAAGTGGGGAAGTGCCCGGAGCGGCCGCGCCGCCTCTCCCATGCCGTAGTACGCGGCCCGCGCCGCCAGCACCGGGACGTCAAAGGCGAGGCCATTGAAGGTGACCAGCGCCTGCTTGCCGGCCGCGTGCTGGGCCAGCGCCGCCAGCAGTGCTGGCTCATCCGCCACAGACTCCGCCACGTACTGGGTCACGTCCAGCACGCTGTCCCGCCACTCGGCCACGCCGATGAGAATGACAGCCACCCCGAAAAACCCCAGCGTCTCGATATCCACGAAGAGAAAGTCGGACGGATCAAACAGGGCCCGGGTGCACCACAGCAGCGGGTGCGCTCCCCCACAGCGCCGCCGCACCGCCCAAAACGCCGCGGCCGGGTCCGCGGCCGCCACGGCGCTCCACACGCGGGCAGCCTCCGCCCCAAACCGGGGGTGGTGCGCGAGGTCGGCCAGGCTCTCGGTGCCTGCCATGCGCAGCGCCGCGGCGTGCCAGGGCCCCACCCCCCACACCAGCTCCAGCGCGCCGCCCAGCGCGCGGCGGGCCGCCTTAGGGTCCCCGGCCACCGGGGGCACATCGGCCAGCTGGGACCGAATGGTGCGGCAGGGCCCCTCCGGGGTGGCCGTATCGGTCACGGGGTAGAGGTCATCGAGGCGACGGCCGCGCGCCCGGGCCGTGACCAGCGCCAGCAATTCGGCAGCCCGGCGATCCCGGTCGGCGGAGAGGGGCGTGGCGGCCCGCACCGAAGGCGCGTCCGCCGCCGGCTCGACTGCGCCGTCGGCCAGACGATCCGCCCAGTAGTCCCCGACGCCAAAAATGCCGCCGCCGGCCTGGTGGGGGGCCCTGCCCGTCTCCGCTGGCATGTCATCGCCCCTCGGTGCGTGTGTGCCGGCTAAGGCAGATACCGAGCCGGGTCTTTGTCGAACGCCTTCTGGCATGGCACACAGCAAAAATAATACGCTTGGCCGCCGTGCACGCTCGTGGGCGTGTCGTCCGCTACCGCCACGGTCATCTGGCACACGGGATCCACCGCCGTCGCCCCGGCCCCCTCGGTCTCCGCTTCCGCCATCGATGTCCCTCCTCGCTCCGCTCCCTGGAGCCGCTGGGATGCCTCGGCACCCCGGGCTTGCTGGCTCTCGCTCCGGGGATCGTAACACATGCGAACACACGGTCTCTATCCCCGGCGGATCTTAGCGCGCCGTGCAATTTTTTCGCGGACGGTCGGCCGACGGAACCCGGGCAGGCGACACGGTATTGTACTCAGCAAGCCGATGAAACCGAGCCCAGGCCCTGCCCGACTCAAGCGGGCCGCCGAGGTGCGAGAGGGTGGTGACCTCATCGACGGAGACGGGGACGAGACGGCCATCGAGGCGTTGGTCCATCAGTTTGGGCTCCGCCTCCTGGGACTGGCGGTCTCGCAGCTGGGGGATCGGGCGACGGCCGAAGAAGTTGTCCAAGACGTGTTCTACCGCGCGCATCAGCAGCTCCAGCGCGGCCGGCCCGTGACGTGGAGCTGGCTCGCCCAGGCTGCCGTCTGGCGCACCCGGCGCGCGCGGCACGCCCAGTGGCGCCGGCGCGAAGTGCCGGCCGACCTGCCGCCGGTGGGACCCGAGGCCGACGAGTCGAGTCTCTTGGCGCAGATTCGGGCGCTCGAGCCCCAGCATGCTGAGGCGCTGCTGCTTCACCACTGGGCGGGCTTTTCCGTCGAGGAGACCGCCCGCATCCTGGGCATTCCGGCCGGCACCGTCAAGAGCCGGCTGTCGCGGGCCCGCACGGCGCTCACGCACCAGCGGCACCGCGGGGCCGGGGACGATCCCGCGCCGCGCCGCACCAAGTCCTGAAGGGAGGCGTCCCCATGCGCGACTTTGCCCGGACGCTAGAAGAAGAGCTCCTGGCGCGGTTTCCCGACTGGGCGGACCCCACGGCCGTCGTGCTGCCCCCGCGCCCCGCACGCCGCCGGCCGTGGCTGCCGGTGGGAGCTGCGGTGGCCGTGGCCCTCCTGCTGGCCGGTGTTCCGCGCCTGCTGAAGACGAGCGCGGCGCCCACCCGTCTGGGCCCCTACGTTTGGCAGCTGGCGTGGCCGGCGGGCTACAGCGCCGGCGCCCACCTCACGTTGCATGATGGCCGCCTCGCTGTCTATCAAGGGCGGCGCGCGGCGGAATTTGTCGCGGGCCGCCTGGGCGTCCGCCTCTGGTCCGCCACGCTGCCGCGAGGCGCCGCGGTGCTGGCCGCGGAGCCCGGGCCAAGCGGCGCCACCGCGCTGGTGGTGCGGGCCCCGCACTCGCATCGGGTGCGTGTCGAGGTTCTAAGCGCCAAAGGCCATCTCATCCGCACCCCGCTCTTGTCCACGGTCCTGGGGCGCCTCATCCACCCCGGCCCCTTCACCGCTCGAACCATGCCGGGAGGCGATTGGCTCATCAGCGACACGCGGTCGACGTGGATCGTGACCGCTGCCGGGGCACCGCTCATCCAGCTCGCCGGAGGCAGCGGCTCGCTGATAGTGCCGGGATGGGCGGGGGGAACAATCCTCACGTGGGACCCGGTGCACGCGGTGCTGTATGCCTACCAGCCGGGCGGATCTCAGGCGGGCTCCGAGCACGTCGTTCCATTTCTCCAGGACAACGGCGGGGCCGGCGGGCGTCTCGTGGCGGCGGCGAACGCTGAGGGATTTGCCCTCGCGGCGCGGGGGGGTCTGGCCACCGTGGAGGCACCTTCGTCGGGCTCCAACCCCCGAGGCCCCGCGCTGCAGTGGCATGCTGGCGCTGTGTCCACGGCGACCGGGCTCCTGACGGCGGCGGGCCATCATGTCACCGTGGCCGCCCCGGATGCTCCCGCGCCGGGGACCATCACCCTTCCCACGCACCGCGCCGTCCAACCGCTGGGCCTCATGGGGCTAGGGGCCACCCTCATTGCCTACACCCACGGCCAGCTGGAGGCACTCAGCCCCACCGGCCGACTCACGGCGGCGGTGGCCGGCGTCCGCGCGGCCACCGTCCAGGTGGGCGGCCACTTTGCCTACGCGGCCACGCCGGCGGGCCTGGTGCAACTGGGACCCTACCCGGTGCCGAGGGGCCCCCGACGCCTGACCTGGACCACCAACACGCCCGCGTGGGCCATTACGGTTACCATCTCCCGGCTCCCGCCGCCGCCCACCTTTCCGAAAGCGCCGCCCCGTCCCCCGATCTCGGGGCTCCCAAGCACCGCCCCGCCGATGGGGCCTCTCCTGCCTCCGTTAAACGTGGGCGTGGTGGTGCAGGCGCGCGGCTCCGCGCATCACCTTGTGCGGGTCACCGGGCTCACACTGAAACACGAGGGCTGGATCGTGACCTTCACCGCGCCCACCCCGGCAAGCCGGGTGACGGGAGCGGGCGGGCCGCTGCCGGCCTCGCCGTTCGTCTGGGAGGCGATGCAGCACGGATGGCTCCCGGTGCCCCGCCTTCTCGTGGGCAAGCTCCAGTACGAGCGGGGGAGCCACCGGCATTCTGCCGCCGTGCGCCTCCATGCCCTGCCGTAACGCCCGTCAGCCAACAAATACCGCGTCCGCGTGCCAGGCCAAAAACTCCCGGCGCGGCGCGGGGAACCCGGGGCGCGGCGCAGCCAGCGTCCGGCCGGCCAGCGCGTAGTAGTCGCGCCCATTTTCGAATTCGCGGCGAATGCGCTGGCTTACCGCCAGCGCCCGCGTGTCCGGATGCACCATGAGGTAGCCCAGGTCAAACAGGCGGTGCAGGTCGGACCGCAGCAGCAGGCCGTTGTCGACAGCGTGGGGCCCGCCCTCGCGGTACGGCTGGATGTGCGCCGCCTCCAGCGCCGGCAGCGTGCGCTCGCCCGTCAAGGCGCAGCGGCGGCCGTACGCGTCGGTGATCAGCGCACGGAAGGCGCCTTGGCCCAGCCGCGGCGCCACTAGCCGCGGGGCGCCAAACCGGGCGCTCTCCACCAGCGCGGCCTGCGCCGGGCGGTCATCCTGCCGCCGAGCCGCTAGGCGCGCCGCCACGTCTCTCCAGAGCTGCTGTCCAGCGGGGTCCTGGGTCGAGTAACTTTTGCCCACCTGCACGCCGCTGGTAGGGAAGTTGGGCGGGGCGAACCACTCAGCCTCGTCGAAGAAGAACGCCTCCGCCAGCAGCACCGACCCGACGGCATGATGCGCCGCCCGCCCCACGGCTCGATTGTATCGCGCCATCTGGGCCCGCATGGCGGCCAGCGTCTCGGATCCGTTGGCCAGCTCGAACTGACTCCACGTCACGTCGATGGGCCACTGAAAAAATCCGACGAAAAACCCGCCCCCCACAATCTTGCGCACCGGGGCATGCAGCTGAAACAAATACGGCTCGCCTGGCGCCAGCGCCCGAAACGGCTGTCCCGACGGCCGCCAGAAGTTCACGTCCTCTCCCTCGGCCCGATGCCGCAGGAAGTCGAACCACGCGCGGTCTGTCAGACCGACAAACAGGTTCACACGCCACCTCGCTCTCCGGGCCGCCCATCGCTCAATTCGGCGCCCGTCCTGGAGAAGTCGGCAGACGATTCGCGGCGCCGCACGCAGTTTCCTGCTCGGGCGCAGCGGCGTCGGGCGCGCGCCAATCGGTCAACCTGCTTGTGCTATGCTACCAACAAGATGTTTCAGCATCTTCTCTTCGGGGAGGGCTTATGAAATCGCTGCGCATCCCACCACTTACATTGCACGGCGCCGACGAGGCGGCCAAGCGGGAAGAAATTCGGCGCGTCTTTCATGCCACATTCAGTCTGGACGAAAGCCTCTTCGACCACTTGGCCGACGAGCGCGCCTGGTTCGACAAGCCCATTGCGCTGCGCCACCCCCTAATTTTCTACTTCGGACACACCGCGACCTTCTACATCAATAAGCTCGTGGTGGCCGGCATTCTGCCCGACCACCTGGACGCTCGGCTGGAGTCCATGTTTGCCGTCGGCGTCGATGAAATGTCGTGGGACGACTTGGACGACAGCCACTATGACTGGCCGGCGGCCGACGACGTCCGGGCTTATCGCCAGCGGGTCCGGGAGGCCGTGGACCGCGTCATCCGCGAACTTCCCCTATCCCTGCCCATCCGGTGGAACTCCCCGTGGTGGGCGGTGATGATGGCCATTGAGCATGAGTACATTCACTTGGAAACCAGCTCGGTCCTCATCCGCCAGCTGCCCATCGAGCGCGTGCGGCCCGTCGCAGCGTTCGCTGCCGAGCCCCCAGACAGCCGCCCCGCCCCGCCCAACGCGCTGGTGCCTGTGGCGGGCGGCCCGGTGCGCCTGGGCAAGGACCGAGAGGACCCCCGATACGGGTGGGACAACGAGTACGGGGTGCACGAGGCAACGCTCCACGGCTTTGACGCCAGCCGCTATTTGGTCAGCCACGGAGAATACCAGCCCTTTGTCGATGCCGGAGGGTACCTCGACGAGCGGTGGTGGACCGACGAAGGGTGGCGCTGGCGGCAATTCGCGGGTGCCGAGCACCCCACGTTTTGGGTGAGGCGCGATGGCGCGTGGCTGCTGCGGCTTTTGGCCGAGGAGCGGCCCATGCCCTGGAGCTGGCCGGTCGAAGTCAATTTTCACGAGGTGGCCGCGTTCTGTGCGTGGAAGTCGGCGGAGCTGGGCTTCGCGGTGCGCCCGCCCACGGAGGTGGAGTGGCGGCGGCTCTACGACCTATCCGGCCTGCCCGACAGCGACGCCTGGGCAGACGCCCCGGCCCAGATCGGGCTGGCGTACGGCGCATCCCCCTGCCCCGTCGATCGATTTGCCCACGGCGCCGTGTGCGACGTCGTGGGCAACGTCTGGCAGTGGACCACCACGCCTATGCACCCGTTTGACGGCTTTCAGGTGCATCCCTACTACGACGACTTCACGGTGCCAACGTTCGATCAGCAGCACAACCTCATTAAGGGCGGCTCGTTCATCAGCCTCGGCAATGAAACCCAGCGCGAGGCCCGGTACGCGTTTCGGCGGCACTTCTTCCAGCATGCGGGATTTCGCTACGTGCGATCCGACAACCCTGCCGACGAGGTGCCGGCCTACGAAACCGATCCCGCTGTGGCCCAGAGCTGTGACGCTCACTGGGGCCCGGAGTACTTCGGCGTCCCCAACTACCCCGAGGCAGTGGCGCATCTGGCGCTGGCCGCACTGGCCGGCCGCTCCGCAGCTCGTGCGCTGGATGTGGGCTGTGGTGCCGGCCGGCTCTCCTTTGAACTGGCCCGGGTGGTGCCCGAGGTGACGGGGCTCGACCTGTCGGCCCGCATCATTCAGGCGGGCGTGGCGCTGCAGCAGCGGGGCCGCTACCCCTACGCGGTGGTGGACGAAGGCGAGCTCACGACCCACCGCTGGGCCGATCTCTCACGGGTGGGGTTGGAGGCGGTCCGAGACCGCGTCCAGTTTGTGCAGGGCGACCCGTGCAACTTGAAGCCTCTCTACCGCGGCTACGATGTGGTGACCGCCGCCAACGTCTTAGACCGGCTGCGCGAGCCGGCCGCCTTTCTGGCCGAGATGGCCGATCGCGTGAACCCCGGCGGATTGTTGGTGCTGAGCGCACCCTACGATTGGCGCGAGGGCGTCACGCCCAAGGGCGGCTGGATCGGGGGGTTCAAGAAAGACGGCGAAACATACACCACGCTGGATGGGCTGCGGAGCATCCTGGAGCCCCACTTTCGGCTGTTGCCGGGCTTCCCCTGCGACGTCCCCTATGTGACCCGCGACACCGCCCGCACGTACCGACATGGCATCGCCGAGGCCACCGTGTGGGAGCGGGTTGCTGGGTAGGACCGCTCTCTACGCGCCGCCGCCGTTGGGGTCCCGCGCCTCGCGGTCCAGCCTCCGCGCCGCTTGGCGAAAGGTGAGGCGCAGGTGCTCTCAGTCGAGGGGCACCAGAAGCGCGACCTGCCGCGGCTGCACAGTCTCCGCCTGTACCAAGGCGCGAATGAACCCGTCGCGGTCAAAACCCGGGTCCTTCTCGCGGGCCCAAGCCATGAGCTGGCTCAGTTCGTACCGCTGCAGCAGCAGGTATACGTCCACAAAGTCGCGGGTGGCGGCCCGGCCAAAGAGCGCCAACGTCTTGTCGGCGGCCAAGTCGATCAGGGAACGGGTGGGCATGCCGTCCACGGTCACCGAGCCTTCCGACGGGGGCACCAGCCGATGCGGACTGTCCTGCGCCAGCTCCACCTTTACCGGCCGCTCGCCCACCCAGAGGCGCGTGAACGTCGCGTAGCGCTGCTCAGTACGCACCGTGAGCCCGGCCGCGCTCCATGCCGCTTCCACCGCCGGGACGGCCTCCGCCAGCGTCGCATCGCCGGTAGAGATGTCCAGATCGTCAGACCGCCGGTGGCCCAAGTATCCTGCGGCCAGCGCCGTCCCGCCCGCCAGCTCAAAGCCGTAGCGCGGCAACACCTGGGCGGCCACCTGGAGAATGTGGTGCTGCTCACCGTCCAGCACCTGGTCCCGCTGATCCATGGCGTTCACCTCCACGCGATAGGCGTCCCAGAAGCGCCGGAGGCGCGGATCCAACGCTACCTGATCCCACAGGGGCCATACGGCGTCCCAGCGGATGGCCCGCCAATCCCGGGCGGTCCCTTCCTGCAGGATGGTGCTGAGCACCGCCACCACCCACTCGGGGTCCGCCGCGTCCTGAGGCTTGGGGGCGCCGCCTGACCAAAACAGCCGCGCGAGCGGCCACTGAGACGGGTCTTCCGTGAGCCAGCGCGCCCAGCCCACGCGGCCGGCGCCCCGGCTCGTCCCATCGGCCTCCGTCCATGTGCTGCGCACTTTTGCCATGCTTCCATCCTCCGAATGCGCGTATGCGCCCGATCCGCATTATACCAGGCGCCCT
>JAKADP010000101.1 GCA_021820465.1 Bacillota bacterium | reverse complement strand
TGAGACGTTGGGTTGGGGGGCCCGGACGTCCCGTGACCACCGCCCCGAGGATTTCCGGATTGACGCTCCGCTTCTCGTCCGTTACGCTCTCCGTAGACTCAAGGACTCCGCGGACACGCGCCTTTTTACACCACGAACCCGGACATCATCCTGAGAAAACCCGACTTGATTTGCTGGGCGCACGCCGTATGATCGGAGAAGGAGGGACGTCGTATGCCCCAGATTGTGAATATTCCCGAACGCTTACCGATCTCCATCGATCCGGACGAGTTGACCGCTATTTGTCGTCGCTATGGGATTCGGGAGTTGGCACTCTTTGGGTCGGCTTTGCGCGACGATTTTACGTCCGAGAGCGACGTCGATGTGTTGTATGAAGTGGGACCCACCTCTGTCATCCGTTCGCTCTTCGACGTGGGGCGTTTGGTGGGAGACCTTGAGGAGCTATTGGGACGTCGCGTGGATGTGGCCAACAAGCAACGGCTCTATCCCGTATTGCGCGAGGAAATTCTTTCGACACGGCGCGTGATTTATGCCGAAACGTGACAACTTCAGCACGTTGACTCATATCGAGGAGGCCGTCCAACGTATCAAGCGCTGGACGGAAGCGATTTCGTACGAAGAGTTCCTGGACGATGAGCTCCGGCAAAGTGCCCTCATGCGCCAACTTGAAATTATCGGTGAAGCGACCGGCCGGTTGACCGGCGAATTCCTCCAGGCTCATGCGGACGTCCTACCATGGAGCGTCATGAAGAGCATGCGCAACGTGCTCATTCATGGGTACGATGAGGTGGATGTCGAGATTGTGTGGAGGACGGCCACCGAGGATATTCCCCGGATTCATGCCCCGCTCCAGAATCTTCTGTCAGAGGCCGCAGATGCATCGCACGACGGCCAGTAACCATTGTCCACCGCCCGCATCACAGTATGCTTGGAGCGCATTCGGGGGCGAGAGTCCCCCAGTCCCGGCGGACATCCTGCCCTGCCCTCGCGGCCGGCACTTAGTGAATTCGCCTCCCTCTGTTCGTACTCGCATGAACGCAAGATTAATGAGGAGCTACAAGCGATGCTCGGACCGCGCATGGCCCTCAGCGCTTTCGAACGGCACCCGCGCATTGTGTTGGAGGAATGGCGGCGTGTCACCCCCGTCCGCACCCTCGACATCGTAGGAAGCGAGCGCGCCGCTGTCGCGCGGGGACACTGGGCCGCCGTGGGCGCGGCCGGCCTGGGATCGCAGGACATGCTGCTGGCGCTCCTGCGCCCGAAGGCGGGCGAAAGATAGCCGGGCAGGGCCGGCTCGGCGCCTCTGTCAGGCCAGCGTCAACCTGGGCGCCCGAGCGGCCGCACCTCAGCACATGCACCCAAACCCCTCGGATTGTCGACCGCCATCCCGGTCCGCCGCAGGTACCGTCCCGCCGGGGCGGGCACATCATCGACCATGGCGACGTCTCGTTCTTCACAGCGGCCGCTCAGCCGAGCATCCATCCGCGGGCGTGCTGAGATAGGGCCCTCCGAAAAATTCTTTCCTAGCGTCCCGCCAATTCCCTTGACACGCCGACGTTGGGTCGTAGAATGAAGGTCAAGAAAAGACAAAGTCAAATAGACCCGAGGCGATCGGACGAAAGGCGGAGTGGGATGGCTACCTTGAGCGACGCGATCGAAGAATACCTCCTGCAGGAGCTGTCGCGGCCGGGCGTTGTGGCGCTGGAGATCCAGCGGGCCGACATCGCCGAGCGCTTCGGGTGCGTGCCGTCGCAGGTGACCTATGTGTTGGTGACCCGGTTTACGCCGACGCGCGGCTTCTTGGTGGAAGCGCGGCGCGGCGGCGGCGGGGGCATCCGCATCTCCCGCCTGCGGGTAGGCGCGGAGAGCGTGCTCCGGCTGCTGGCCGCGGGGCCGGGGATTGACCAGCGGCGGGCCACCGATGTGGTGCGGGGCTTGGCGGCTGAGCAGTGGATGACCGCCCGCGAGGCACGCATGGTCATGGCGGCGCTGGACCGAGAGGTGCTGGACCTTCCGGTGGCCGAGCGGGACCGCGTGCGGGGACGTCTGCTGGGGGCCATGATCCTGGCGCTGGTGGCGGACGATGCGGCGGCGGCGGGCGCAGCTGACGCCGCCGAGGTAGAGGAGGCGGAGTCGTGAGTGTGGTGTGTGAGCGGTGCGGACAGCGGCCGGCCGCGCTGCAGGTGACCGAAGTCAAGGACGGCGAGCGGCGCGAGCACCACCTGTGCGAGCCGTGTGCACGCCAAGAGGGCACGCTGCTGCCGGTGCTGTCGCTGGCGCATATTTTGGGCGGCCTGGTGCCGCTGGAATCCTCCGACGGCAAAGACGCGCTGCCTGGGGGCCCCGCGTGCCCCGAGTGTGGATGGACCGGGGCGCAGATTCAGCATACGGGGCAGATGGGGTGCCCCCACTGCTACGAGGTGTTCGGCCGCTGGGTGGATCCGGTGGTGCGCCGCATTCACGGGTCGAACGAGCACCGGGGCAAGATCCCCTCGCGGTCCGGCCAGGCGGTCCGGCGGCAGCGCACGCTGACGGTGTTGCGCAGCCAGCTGGCTGAAGCCGTCGCGCGGGAAGAGTTTGAGCGGGCCGCCGAGCTGAGGGACCAGATTCGGGCCCAGCAGCACACGGAGGAGGCGTGACGATGGCCGCAGAAACCGCATGGATGCAGGCGACGGGGCCTGAGGGTGATGTGGTGATGGCTAGCCGGGTGCGCCTGGCGCGCAACTTGCAGGGAATGCCCTTTCCCGTGCACCTCGATGCGGAGCGCGGGCGCGCCATGACCGACCGGGTGCTGGACGCGGTGGCCAAGCTGTCCGCCGACTGGGAGCTGAAGCCGGTGCGGCTGGAGACCCTCTCCCCCCTGGATCGCCAAATCTTAGTGGAAAAGCATCTGGCCAGCCCCCTGCTGGTGGCGGACCCTATTCGCTACGAGGCCGTGGTCACCGATGGGCGCGAAACCGTGAGCGTCATGGTGGGTGAGGAAGACCATCTGCGCATTCAGGTGCTGCTGCCGGGCCTCGGGCTGTCTGAGGCGTGGACCGTGGCGGACCGGCTGGATGACGCGTTCGAAGAGCACCTGGATTTTGCATTTGATGCGGTGCACGGCTACCTGACGGCGTACCCCACCAACGTGGGGACGGGCCTGCGAGCCTCCGTCATGGTCCACCTGCCGGCCCTGGTGCTGACGCGAGAGGCCGGAGGCTTGTTTCACACGCTGGCCCAAACCGGCGTCGTCGTGCGGGGGCTGTACGGCGAAGGCAGCGAGGGCCGCGGCAGCATCTTTCAAATCTCCAACCAGGTGTCCCTGGGCCGGTCCGAGGACGAGATGGTGCACGCGCTCACGGTGGTGGCCGAGCAGGTGGTGGGCCGCGAGCGGCATGCGCGCCAGCAGTTGGAGAAGGCGGCGCCCATCGCACTGGCGGACCGGGTGGGCCGGGCGTTCGGGGTGCTGGGGCATGCCCGCGTGCTGACCTCCGAGGAAGCGCTCCAGCTGTTGTCCGATGTGCAGCTGGGCGTGTCGCTGGGGCTGCTGCCGCCGTTTTCCGGCGCGACCTTCAGCGAGCTGGTGAGCCTCACGCGGCCCGGCCTGCTGCAGCGCCAAGCCGGGCGAGAGCTGGACGCGGCCGAGCGCGATCGCATTCGCGCGGACTTGATTCAGGAGCACTTGGCCAGTCGGTCAGGGGCCGCGTAGCAGGAGGCGGCAAGCTGCCAGAGCGAGCCCCACGCGTTGAAGGAGGAGGAGACAGGATGTTTGGACAGTTTACCGAGAAGGCCCGTCGAGTGGTCATCTACGCGCAGGAAGAGGCGCGCCGGATGGGACACAACTTCGTGGGCACCGAGCACCTGCTGCTGGGGCTGATTCGGGAAGCCAATGCGCTGCCGGCCAAGTTGCTGCAGTCGTTGGGATTAGATCTGGAGACCGTGCGCGGCGAAGTGTTAAAAGCCACCGGGCGCGGCCCCGCCATTGGGCCGAACGAAGAGGTGGCGTTCACCCCCCGCGCCAAGAAGGTCGTGCTGGAGCTGGGCCGGGAGGAAGCCGAGGCGCTGGGCCACAACTACATCGGCCCCGAGCATCTGCTGCTGGGCCTTATTCGGGAAGGTGAGGGCGTGGCGGCTCAAGTGTTGCTGGCGGCCGGCGCGGACCTCAACAAGGTCCGCCACCAGCTGGTGCACCTGTCGGGCCCCAACCCCTCCGGCCCGGCGGGAGAGGCCGCGCCGGCCAGCACGCCGACACTGGACACCTACGGCCGCGATTTGACGCAGATGGCGCGCGACAGCAAGTTGGACCCGGTGATTGGCCGCGACCAAGAGATTGAGCGGGTGATTCAAATCTTGGCGCGCCGCACCAAGAACAACCCGGTCCTGATCGGGGAGCCCGGCGTGGGCAAGACGGCGGTCGTCGAAGGGCTGGCGCAGCGCATCGTCGAGGGCAAGGTGCCCGAGGTGCTGAAGGACCGCCGGGTGGTGGCGCTGGATCTTGGTGCGATGCTGGCCGGATCGAAGTATCGGGGAGAGTTCGAGGATCGCCTGAAGCGGGCCATGAACGAGATTCGCGAAGCCAAGAATGTGGTCCTGTTCATTGACGAGATGCACACCATTGTCGGGGCCGGGGCGGCCGAGGGCGCCATCGATGCGGCCAACATCCTCAAGCCCGCCCTGGCACGGGGCGAGCTGCAGGCGGTGGGCGCCACCACCCTGGATGAGTATCGCAAATATGTGGAGCGCGACGCAGCGCTTGAGCGGCGCTTCCAGCCTATCACGGTGGAGGAGCCGTCTCCGGAGGAGGCGCTCGCCATCCTGGACGGCCTGCGGGATCGCTATGAGGCGCACCATCGGGTGCAAATCACGCCCGGGGCGCTCCAGGCCGCGGTGTCGCTGTCCGACCGCTATGTTCCGGACCGGTTTCTCCCGGACAAGGCGATTGACCTCATCGACGAGGCCGCCTCGCGGGTGCGCTTGAAGAGCTACGTGGCCCCGCCGGACTTGAAGCGGCTGGAAGAGCGCTTGGACGAGCTGCGCAAGGAGAAAGAAGCGGCGGTGCAGGCCCAAGAATTTGAGAAGGCGGCGCAAATGCGCGATGAGGAGCAGCAGCTCAGAAACCAGCTGAACCAGGAGACCAAGGCATGGCACACCCAGCAGGGCAAAGAGGCCACGCTGGTGGAGGCGGAGGACATTGCCCACATCGTGTCCAGCTGGACGGGCATACCTGTCGAGCGCCTGGCGGGCGAAGAGTCCGAGCGTCTCTTGCACCTGGAGGAAGAGCTGCACCGCCGCGTGGTCGGGCAGGATGAAGCGGTCGGCGCGGTGGCCCAGGCGATCCGCCGCGCGCGCGCGGGCCTGAAAAACCCCCGGCGGCCCATCGGGTCGTTTCTGTTCCTGGGCCCCACCGGGATTGGCAAGTCGGAGTTGGCCAAGGCGTTGGCCGCCGCCCTGTTTGGGGACGAAGACGCGATGGTGACCATCGACATGTCCGAGTACATGGAGCGGCACGCCGTGTCGCGCTTGATGGGCGCCCCCCCCGGCTACGTGGGCTACGAGGAAGGCGGGCAGCTTACGGAGGCGGTGCGGCGGCACCCGTACTGCGTGGTGCTCCTGGATGAGGTGGAGAAAGCCCATCCGGAGGTGTTCAACATTTTGCTGCAGGTGCTGGAGGAAGGGCGCCTGACGGAGGCGAAAGGGCGGGCCGTCGACTTTCGCAACACGGTGATCATCATGACGTCCAACGTGGGCGCCGAGATGATCAAGAAGACGGGGGCCATCGGGTTCCTGCGCGAAAGCGACCAGCAGAAGTACGAAGACATGAAGGATCGGCTGCTGGAAGACGTGAAGCGGACGTTCCGCCCGGAGTTTCTGAACCGGATCGACGACATCATCGTGTTCCACAGCCTGGGGGACAACCACCTGACGGAAATTGTCTCGCTGATGCTCCAGGAGGTGGTGGACCGCGTCGCGGAGCAGGGCTACCAGCTGGAAGTCACAGAGGCCGCCAAGCGCGTCATTGCCAAGGAGGGCCACGACCCGACGTACGGCGCGCGGCCGCTGCGCCGCGCGATTCAGCGGCTCGTGGAAAACGGATTGGCTAACGAGTTGCTGGCGGGCCACTTCCAAGACAAGGGGCGGATTTGCGTGGATGCGGAGGACGGGCACATCGTGTTTCGGGAGGCGGACGTCCCGGCGCCTGCCCCGACCCCCGCGGTCCCCTGAGGCCTCTTGACGGATTCCCCTGACATGACATAGGGCGAAGCTCGGGGATTATTGTCCCCGAGCTTCGCCCTGTAAGGGGGCAGGAGCCGGCCGCACCATGGCGAAGTGGTGGGGAGGGAGGTGAGGTCTGTACCACAGCGAACCCGCTATGCATGTCAGGAGTGCGGCACCATGAGCCCCCGCTGGCTCGGGCGCTGCCCGGGCTGCGGGGGATTCAACACCATGGTGGAGGAGGTGGTGGAGACTCGGCCCGGGTCGGCCGCGGTGGCCAGCACGTCCAGCAAGCCCGTTCGGCTGGTGGATGTGCCGTCGGATTCGGTCACCCGCATCAGCACCGGCATTCCGGAAGTGGACCGGGTGCTGGGCGGCGGCGTGGTGCCGGGGGCGCTGATGCTGCTGGGGGGCGACCCCGGGATTGGGAAGTCCACGCTCATGCTGCAGCTGGCGGCCCATGTGGCCCAGGGGGGGCCTGTGCTATACGTCAGCGCGGAAGAGTCCCTGGCGCAGACGCGCCTCCGCATGGAGCGGATCATTCCCGACGCCCCGGCGGAGGTGCACCTGCTGGCGGATGGCCGGCTCGATTTGCTGGAGGCCGCCCTGCTGGCGACACCGTGGCGGCTGGTGATCGTGGATTCCCTCCAGACGGTGTACGACCCCGAGGCCGAAAGCGCGCCCGGCAGTGTCAGCCAGGTGCGGCAGGTGGCCTCCCGGCTGCTCCGGTACGCCAAGGCGCAGGACGTGCCCGTGTTTCTGGTGGGGCATGTGAACAAGGAAGGGTCAGGGCGGCCCCGCGCGGCTGGCAACGCCGCGTAGCCACCGAGCTGTATGCATGGACGGCCGGAAGCCCGATGCGCACGCAAGTCCGCACCGGCGGCCAATGTGCAGGAAACGAGGCGCAACCTTGGATCCTCAGAGACAACACGCTCGGCTCCTGGGATTGTGGGCCGCAGCTATCAAGGCGGCGCGCCGCCGCGGCCATCGCGAAGGGCTCCACGGCGGCGGCGACGGCTGGCTGGCGCTGGCGGCCAAGTGGGCCGGCCACGGCTACACGTTTCAGTTTCTCCCCGGAACGCCCGTTCAGGTGGTGCTGTGGGACCCGGGGCCGCTAGTGCTCCTTCCCGCAGCGTCGGCTAGCAGCGTGCGCGGAGACTGGCGGTGGCCCGTGGGGGGGATCGCCGAGGATGGCCCCGCCCTCGTGCTGGGGGGCGGGGAATTGGTGCTGGGCCAGAGGCTGGCCGGCCTG
>JAKADP010000022.1 GCA_021820465.1 Bacillota bacterium | reverse complement strand
TGCCCGTCAGAGCCCCCTTGCAAAGAACGCACCTGGCCAACCCCGGTCTTCATCCGGCGCGTCCGTGCATCGAGCCGCTCGTTCACCGGGTCGACGGGGCGGTCGGTGTGGTGAATGGGGTTGTCGGTCCTCTGCGCCATGGCGCATCGCCGGCGTCCATCACGCGGCCGGCGGCAGGGCGGGCTGCGACCATGGCGCGTGCGCGTGCGCCCAGGGCGTCTCACCGCGCTGCCCGACCGAGGCGGGACTCGACGCCGGAGTTGGGGCGCCGCTCTGCGCCATGAGTTCTGCGCCGCGCCATCCCTGGATGATCCTCTTGGTATAAGGTATGATGTTTGGCGCTGGTCGACGGATCGACGTGCGACCCGGCGCGAGACCAGGATGTCTGGCGTGCTCGACAAGCGCCGCCAAGGCGCTTAGGTTAGGAAGGAGCGTTCTATGAGACGCTTGAAGTTGGGAGCGCTGGGGGGGCTGGCCGCGGCCCTGTCCATGACCCTAGCGGCGTGCGGCGGTGGTGCGCCGGCGGCCGCGGGGTCCACCACCTCCCTGACGCTGAACAGCTACGTGCAGTTTCAGCCCAATTGGTGGTTTCCGGTCGACCCGGCGTCTGCGTGCAGCACCGGCAATTCGGAAGCCTCGAACATGATGTACCTGCCGCTCCTCCACATTTCCAAGACCGACACCATCAACTACGGGCGGTCGCTGGCGTCCGGCATCACGGTGTCGCACGGCGACACGGTCTATACGATCCACATGAACCCCAAGTGGCATTGGTCCAACGGCGCACCCGTGACGGCCGAGGACGCCCTGGTGTCCTGGCAGATTTTGATGGGCGCCAGCCAGCCCTCGTCGCCGTGGGTGTACTGTGCCGCGGGTATTGGCGGACTGCCCGCGATGTGGAAGAGCGCCGTGGCGACCAACAGCCGCACGCTGGTGGTCACCACCACCCGGGCCGTCAATCCCGTGTGGTTTGAGATGAACGGCCTGTCGCAGATTGTGCCCGTGCCGGCGTCGGTGTGGGCTCACTACCCTGCGTCCAACGGCCAAGGCATCAACCCGGCCGATATGACGGCGGAACTCAAGTGGCTCAACACGGTTGGCAACGCGCCGATGAACGCGGCGTACAAGGTGGTGGACGGCCCGTACCAGCTGTCAAAGTTTGTGAGTGACCAGTACTACACGTTCACGGCCAACCCGCACTATGACGGCTACCGGGCGCACATCAAAAAGATCACCTACCAGTACGAGACGTCGAGCGCCGGCCTGTTTGCCGCGCTGCGCCGGAACGAGCTGGCCGCCGCCTCGCTGCCGACGTCGTACTACGCAGACCAGAGCCAGCTGAAGGGCTACAAGCGGGACGTGGCGTCGTACATCTACGCCATCGACTACCTGGACGTGAATATGAGCCCCAAGACGCCGGGCATCGGCAGCACGTTCAAGAATCTGTACGTGCGGCAGGCGCTGGAGATGGGGATTCCCCAGCAGCAGATCATCCAGCACCTGTACAAGGGACTGGGTGTCGAGATTCACGGGCCTGTTCCGCGCACGCCCAAGAACAAGTACTACGACCCGGCGGTGCACGTCTACCCGTTCGACCCGGCCGCCGGCAAGGCGCTGCTGGAAAAGAACGGCTGGCGGGAAAACAGCCACGGGGTCATGACCAAAAATGGGGTCACACTGGCCTTTACGCTGCTGTACCCGACCGGGTCCACCACCCAGGCCAACATTGTGCAGCTGCTGAAGCGTGACTGGAGCCAGGAAGGCATCGACGTGACGCTCAAGGGCACACCCTTTGCCCAGGTGGTGGCCACCGAGGGCCAGGGAGCCCAGGCCAGCAAGTGGGCCATGGCGTGGAGCAATGGCTGGGCCTATGAGCCGGACTACTATCCCACCGGCGGTGGGTTGTTCCGCGGCGGGGCGGCAGCCGACTCGGGCGGATACAACAACGCGACGATGAACGCGCTCATCAACGCCACGTACGCGCCCGCGACCCCGAGCCAGGCGGCGGCGCGGATGGACGCTTACGAGCTGTTTGCCGCCAAGCACCTGCCAGTGCTGTGGATGCCGGAGCCGACGGGGTACAACGAGGTGGCGACGTGGCTGCACGGGACGAACAAGTGGTTCAACCCCATCACCACGTACAACTACCCGAACCACTGGACCATCTCCCCGCACAGCTGATCCGAAGCCCGACAGGCCCCCGCCCCTCTGGTGGCGGGGGCCTGTCCTTGTGCGGGCAGGTAGAATAGGACGGACGCGAGGCGGGTCGGCAGTCACGGGCCGCAAGCCAACCGGAGGCAAGAAAGAGGGCGGCAAGCATGCGGTATGTCTATGCGATTGACGTAGGGGGCACCAAGGTGGAGATGGCGGTCGGGGACGAGACCGGGCGCCTGCTGGCCACCCGGCGCGTGCCCACCAGCGACTTGGGGCGTGGAGACGCCATTCTCGACGCCCTGGCCGACCAGCTTCGGGCGCTGACGCCGGGGGGCATCGTGCCGGACGCAGTGGGAGTGGGGTCGCCGGGGCCGTTAGACAGCCGGGCCGGGCGGCTGCTGAAGCCCTCGAACCTCCCGGGATGGGAAGAGCTCGAAATCGAGCGGGGGCTGTCTCGGCGCCTGGGCATCCCGGTCGCGCTGGAAAATGACGCCACGGCGGCGGCGCTGGGAGAGTGGCAGTACGGAGCGGGGCGCGGCACCGACGACATGGTGTATGTGACGGTGTCCACGGGCATTGGCGCCGGGCTCATTGCCCACGGGGACCTCATTCGCGGCACCGCGGCCAATGCTGGCGAACTGGGGCACATCATCGCCAATCCCGCAGGGGTGCGCTGCCACTGCGGGCTCACGGGCTGCCTGGAGACGGAAGCCTCGGGCACGGCGCTGGCGCGCATGGCGGAGGAGCGCCGGGAGGCGTCGCCGTGGCTTAGGACCTACGACGGCCCCTTGGCCGCCCCCCAGGTTTTTTCGGCGCTCCGGGCGGGCGACGCGGTCGCCCGGGAGATTGTGCGGCACGCCGCCGACCGTCTGGCGTGGGCGTTTGGACTGCTGGTCAACTTGATGAACCCGGAGCGCATCGTGGTCGGTGGGGGGGTGGCGGCCGAAGGGGCGCTTCTCTTGGATCCGATTCGCGAGGCGCTGCCGCGCTACGCCATGCCCGATCTCTTGGACAGCATGACGCTCGTGGGCGCCGCGCTGGGCGCCAACGTCGGGGTGGCGGGCGCGGTCGCGGTGGCGCTTAAGGTGTCACCGGCGGGAGAGCGCGGCGCGCCTGCTTCAAGCGGGACTTGAGAAAGGCATCGACGTCCGCCAGCTCCTGCGGGCTCACCGTGTGCCCCTGCTGATACATGCGGCGCATCAGGCGCGCGCCAGCCATGGCCAGGCGGTCAGCCATGGCTCGCCCGCGCGCGTACTCGATGACCGGGTCATCCTGCCCATGACCCAAAAAGATGGGCAGCCCGCGCAGCGGGGGCACGGCCACCACCTCGGGCAGATACCCCGACAGCAGGATGAGGCCCGCCAGCGGCGGATTCGGCTCTCGGCAGGCGTACGCCACCGCGACGGTGGCGCCCTGGCTGAACCCCCCAAGGAAAAGGGGGGGAGTCGCGCCCTCGGGCGCGGCCTGGTCCGCCAGCGTGGCCAAGGTGTCGCGCAGCGCGGCCAGTGCGGCCTCCAGCGCCGGTTCTGACGGCTCGCCCCGGGGGAACCACTGGTATCCCTCGGGGATGGCCGGCACCGGCTCGGGAGCGCGCACAAACACAAGCTGCAGTCGGCGGTCGAGCCCGTCCGCCATCGGCGTCAGGTCCTCCTCGTTGGTTCCCAGCCCATGCAGCAGCACCAGCAGAGGATGCGGGGCGTCTCCCTCAGGCGGAGGGCCGGCGCGCGTGACCAACAAACCCTTTCACCTCACCTTGCCACTCTTCATGCAGGAAGCGTGAGCCCCCGGCTCTCAGGATAAGCGCCACCGGACAGCATCGGCCCCAACCACGGCAACCATTCGGCGGAGGCACCCCGCGGGCAGCGGCGGCGCTGAGGGACACACGCTCGATGACCCATGATCCCATGATCCCATGATCCCATGATCCCGTCATCCCATCGTCCCATCCTATCACCCCCGGACCCAGGGGGAAAACCGCCAGCATGGATCCCTGGGGCATCCGTCAGCCCGGTCGCAGCGCGGGCTGACGGCCCGCGCGCAGCGCGGCCAGAAACGCGAAGCCGCCGCCGAGGCGAAACGCAAACGGGATCCAAAACACGGTGGGCATGGGGATGAACACCGCCAGCCCCGTCGCCAAGAGGGGGCCGACCACGCCGGCGGCGCCCACCAACGTGTTGGCGACCCCCATGCCGACGATGCGGTCTTCCTCCGGGACCACCTCCATTTGCCGCAGGAGCAGCATCTGCGTCACGCCGGACCCCATGGCCCCTCCAATGACGCTTTGGATGAGCAGTTCGGGCAGGTTGGGATGCAGCGCGAACGTGAAGGGGACAAAGGCCAGCCCCACGATGGCGATGGGCAGCGCGGTCCCCACCCCAATGCGGTTGGCGATGCGAATCCATGCGCGGCTGGTCAGGGCGGCCGCGAGCCCGTTGGTGGCAGCGTACGCCGCAATCCAAAAATTGTTGGCATGGGCAATGTTGACCTCGTAGCGCAGAAACAGCGGCCAGGCCATCACCCAGCCCAGGTAAAAGGGCAGGCTCGCCAGCGTGTAGCTCCGAAACGCGGGGCGTCGAAACAGCCGCTGGGCCGCGTGCCACAGGTTGGGCGGCAGCGTCTGCACGCGGGGATCACCTTTGAGGCGGGAAAACAGGCGCACCTCCACCACCGCCACCGCCGCTCCCAGCAGAAACAGCCAGCCATAGGCGACGGTGCCCCGAGCGCCGCCAATCAGGATGCCGCCCAGCATCGTGACGGCCACGGTGACGAAGCTGGCGGCCCGGGTGCGGTTGCCGATGGCCTGGCCGCGCACCTCGGGGCGAAAGAGTGCCGTGATGATGGCCTGCCAGCTCACCGTGGAGATGGCCACCGGGATGCTCATCGCTCCGACCAGCAGGACAAAGAGCCACGGGGCGGCCGCGCCATGGGTCCAGTTGAGGATGACGAAGCCTAAGAAGGCGGCGCGGGCGGCCGCAAACACCCAGGTGGTCACGCGGCTGGGGTGGCGGGTGCCGGCAATCCACCGGGCTCCCAGCAGGGTGGAAATCGTGCTGGCCAGCGGCGGCAGCGAACTTAGCAGGCCCACCTCAAAGTCGCTGCCCCCGAGCCGGAGCAGATCGATGCCCAGGTACGGCTGCACCAAGCTGATGGCCGCATTTTGCGCCGCGCCATGCAGCGTGTTCACCCGCAGATTAAAGGGCTCGTGGAGCAGTGACTCGTCGACCGGGTTGGCGTCAGGGACCTCTAGCGGCTCGTTGCTCATGCGGCGAACTTCGACGCTTCGGCGCACATTCCTTTGGGATGCGGCGTGGGCATTTGTGGATGCCCCGTCACGCCGACAGGGTGCGGGGCACCGGCACACCGCGCGGGTAGCCAAAGCTCAGGCTGATGCCCACCAGCGCCACCCCACCCAGCACGACGAGATACAGGGCCGGGACGGGCACGAGCCATGCCAGGGCCGCCGACGCCATGATGCTGCCCAGGTACCGGGATGTCGAATATACGCCCGAAGCGGTGCCGGCCTGGTGCCGGGGGGCAGCGAGCAGGGCGGTCGACTGCATCGCGACGGTGCCCAGGCCCGAACCGACCCCGGCGGCAAGCAGCACCAGCACGTCCGCGCCCAGTTGGGTTGTGGTGGGCAGCGCCAGCGCCAGCACGATGGCGGCGGCGTCGATGGCAAAGGACACGCGCACCAGCGCGCCCCGCTCGATCCGGCCGCGCGCCAGCAGGCGCGAGCCGCCGAACGCCGCGCCCGAGGACATGAGGGAAAAGCCCAGCAGCAAAATTCCCACGGTCGTGAGCGGCACGCGGTGAGCGCGCAGGAACAGGGGACTCCACAGCAGGAGGGTGTACATGAACCCGTTGGCGGCCAAGATCGATCCATTGGCGGCGGCGAACCCCGGGCGGCGAAACAGCGGCAGGCTGACCACCGGCTCGGCGGCCGCGCGCTCATGGCGGACAAACCAGACAGCCGCCAGCGCTCCCGGAATCAGGAGCCAAGCCCACACCGCCAAGTCCTTCAGCGCCAGGGTCGCGCTTACGAGGATGCCGCCCAGCCCCACCGCCCCGGTGATGTCCAGTGGCCGGGCCGTGGTGCGCGGGGCATCGGGGGGCAGCACCCGCCATCCCCACAGGATGGTCGTCGCCAATACGGGCAGGTTGACCCAAAATATCGAGGGCCACCCAAACCGGGCGATCAGCACCGATCCCAGCAGGGGGCCCACCGCGGCCCCGAGGCTCTGCACCACCCCCACGTTGCCCAGCACTTGGGAGAGGGTGGCCGGAAACGACCGCCGCAGAATGGCGCTGCCGTTGGTCGCGGTGACCCCAGCGCCCAGCGCCTGGAGGCACCGCGCCACGATCAGGGTGGCCAGCGATCCCGCTGCCGCCCCCAGCACCGATCCTGCCAGGAAGACGACCGCACCGGCCAGGAACAGCCGGCGGTGGCCATACAAGTCCCCAGCCTTGCCGCCCAGCGGCTGGACAATGGCCATCGTGATGAGATAGGCCGACACCACCCAGACCGCCGCGGCCACAGACAGGCCCAGTTGGTGGGCAATGGCGTCCAGTCCCACCGCAATCATGGTGGAATTGAGCGGCACCAGGACCATCCCGGTGAGCATCGCCGGGACCAGCCCTCGGGGCAGCGGCGCGTCAGTCTCCGTCAACGACAACGGTACCGGCACTGCCGTCCACCGTCACCAGCTGCCCGTCGGCCAAGATGTGCGTGGCGATGCGTGCGCCCACGACGGCCGGCAGGCGGTACTCTCGCGCGACCGTGGCGGCATGGGACAGGACGCCGCCGGCATCGGTGACGATGGCGCCGGCAATGCTGAACAGCGGAGTCCACGGCGGGGTGGTGGTGCGGCACACCAGCACCTCGCCAGGCTGGAGCAGGCCAAATTCCGCCGGGTCGCGCAGGATGCGCACGCGCCCGCGGTAAACCCCGGCCGATGCCGGCTGGCCCTTCAGGCGGCGCACCGCCGGGCCGGCGTCCGGCCGGTCGGGCTCGCCAAACACCAGCACCTGCAGCGGGTCGTCCTCGTCGGGCCGCACGCCAAAGTATGGTGTCGGCACGGTCTGCTGCTGGCGGCGCCAGTCGGCCCGGCGGGCCTCCACGAGGGCCCGCCGGTCGGCCGGCGCCCGGAGGAGGGCTTCCGCCTCGTCGCGGTACAGAAAGCAGACGTCGTCCGGCTTTGCCAACACATCGGCCGCCACCAAGACGGCGCCCACCTTGAGAATCAAGGGGCGCGTCTTGGCCGGCAGCATGGCGTCAATGTAGAAGTGATGGTCCTCGTCCACCCCCCAGAAAGGGAGCACTTGGTGGTAGAGCCGCTCGAAGGCGGCGCGCTCCGGCGTGTCGGGCATGGAGTCCCACAGCGCGGCCCAGGCGGCTTGGCGCTCTGCCACCAGGCTCTCGATGTGCGCGTCAAACGCGAAGGGCTGGCGCATGTACGTGCGCACCAAGGCCAGCGGCTGCGTCGGGTCTTCGATCCAGGTCGGCTCGACAAATTCGTGGGAGTGCGCCACGCGGTGGCCGTACTCCGCCAGGAACGCGTCGAGCCGGCTTAAGAAGTCCTGGCCGGCAGTGGTTTGGGCCAGTCGGGCTCGCCATTCGTCCTTGGGCCCTTCCAGCGCCTGAGCCACCTCCGGGGTAGCTGACTCGGCCAGCCGGCGCAGTTCCCGGTCCGTCTCCAGGGTTTTGGTCATGACCCCCGCGAAAATCGCGTTCAGCACCGCAGGATCGTCGCGGTCGGTGAGGCGCTTGATGAGGTCGCCCAGTGCTCCGCGTGCGGCGATGAGCGGCAGCACCAGCTCAAAGTGCCGCTGCCACACCAGGTCATACGCGGCGCCGACCGCCTCGAGGGCAGCGAGCGCGTCTTCGCGGGTCGCGAGCGTGGCGGCGCGCCGCTGCAGGTCCGCGTAGAGGGGCAGCAATTCCTCGCGGACGACGCGCTGAAAGCGCTCCGGATGCGAGGGGATGATGTCTTCCGCCATCAGGCGGCGCTGCCGCTGTGCCCGCGCCTCGGCGTCCGGGGCCTCGACGGCCCACTGATAAAAGTAGCCGTCCACGAGTCGGGCCCGAAACTCCATGATGGGCATGGACAGCGCCTCAAAGGCGCGGCGGGTCCCCACCGTGAGCGAGGGGATTTGAAACGAGGCAAACAGGGGGGTGAGCGGGTGGCCAAAATGGACTTCGTCCTGGATCCAATAGCCGGTTTGGCGCTCCGATTCGCCGAGCTCGAGCGCCTGCGCCAGCGGCGTGGGGGATGAGGGAGTCTGGCCTGACGTCATGGGGTGACTCATGTTGTGCATGCCTCCTGTGAATGGTGTGAATGGGGTGAATGGGCGACTGGTGACATGTTGCATAGGGGAACGGTGAGGTCTCGGAACCGCGGATCTTAAGAATCGCTACAGCGCGCGGAGAGCGAGGGGGCCGGGCACCTGGCCCATCACGGGCCGGCTGATGCCGCCAGTGCCGTGATGGGGCGTGCCTGCAGCAGGTATAGGTGATCGTCGGCCCAGGCAAACTCGACGTCCACCGGATGGCCGCCGTCGGCCTGCAGGCGCGCCACCAAGTCCGCCACCTGCTGGACCGCCGCGGCGGACAGGGCCGGCTCTGACCGCTCGCGCGCCGTCGTCGGCCGGGCCACGACAGCCCCTCCGTCAAACACCAGCTTTTCATGCTTGTCGCCCACGTCGGTCGCCACCTGGCGCGTGCGCCAGTCCACCACATGGGTGTCGGGAATCACGGTGCCCGCCACGACCGATTCGCCGAGGCCCCAGCTGGCATTGATGACCAGCCGCGAGGGGTCCCCCGTGACCGGGTCGACGCCAAACGCCACGCCTGCCGCCTCGGCGGCCACCAGCCGCTGCACCAGCACGCTCATCTGGTCCACTGTCGCGGCAAAGCCGTGGCGCTGGGCGTAGCTCTGCACGCGCGGGGCCACGGCCGACTGCCAGCACGTCTTGAGGGCGTCGGCCACCCCGCCGACGCCCATCACGCCCAAGACCGTGTCGTATTGGCCGGCGAACGAGCTGTCGGCCAAATCCTCTAGGGCACACGACGACCGCACCGCGACCGGCGGGCCGCCAGCCCCCAGCTCTTCGTAGGCCTCAGCCAGCGCGCGCATCAGGGAGGGCGGCATCTGGCCCGCCCCAATGGCGGCCGCTTGGTCGGAATCGGCCACCGCCAGTCCATTGGCGGCCCTAAACCGCGCAAACGCGGCGGGGGTGACGACGAAGCCCGGGGGCACCGGGTAGCCCGCCTGCAGGAGTCGCGACAGCTCGCGAGCTTTGGTGCCGAGAGCCAATCCTTGATGGCGGTTAGCCTCGCCCAGCGGCATGACGACCGGTACGGGGTCGAGAGGAATGCGCACGGCCACCCTATCTTCACTTCTCTCAGATATTTGTCGGATCGTTCGATGCCAAGGTTCGGGAAGCCACGAAGGCCGCCAGCGCGCGGTTTCACAACCCAAGCCACCCACCGCGGCGCCACACCCGATAACCGTTAGCGATACCTTAACACGAACGTAACACGCCGCACACAATTCTAACGAGAATTGGCGGCGGGAGGCGGCCTCTTAGTAGAGAGGGGTGCCGCCGCCCAGCACCAGCAGGGCTCGAAACGCAAAAAAGGCCGCTTCGATGTTCGGCAGGGTGGCGGCCACCGTGCGGCCATCCACCCGGTGGGTTCCGGGCATCAGCAGGGCGGTGTCCGCGGCCTGTGTCGTCATGAAGCCCACTTCCAGGTCGATCGGGCCGGCCATCACCAGGGGCTTGGGCCCGCGGCCCGCCGCCAGGCGGTCCATGGCGCGTGCGGCCGCCCCGGCCAGATCGTCCGCAAGGTCTGCCGGAGAGGGCAGCCGGGCGGATCGCCGCCCCAAGGCTTCTTTCGTGGTGACCGCCTCGACGTCCGGCAGCAGGGCTCGTGCCTCGGCCACCAGAGCTTGGTCCCCCGTCACGAGGGCCACCGGCACCCCGTAAGATCCGGCCAGATAGGCATTGAGGCCGGTTTCGCCGACTTCCTGCCCATTGAGCAGCAGGTGGTGGATGTCGCCACTGTAGGTGTGGTCCATGACCGCGTGAGCCGTGCCCGCGCGGGCGTGGTACCCCACAAACATAGCCGCCGCGCTGCCTGGGAACCCTTGGCCCATGGACAGTCGCTTGCCGGTGCCGGAAATGAGCTGGGTCCCCCGGGGCAGATCCGCCAGCTCAGACCACGCCAAGTTCAGCATGCCGTCGTGCGAGTCGTTAATCACCACCTCGGTCGCACCGCCGGCCCATACCGCCCGAACGACGGCTTTCATCTCGGCCACCATGTACGCTCGACTTTCCTGGTACAGCCGCTCGCCGGGCATGAGCTGGACGCGGTCGACGATGCCCCCGATTCCCTCCATGTCGACCGAAACCACGATGCGCATAGCGCCCACCTGCCTTCCTCGTCTTCGACAGCGCGCGGGCCCACGAGCGCCCTCGACCGCGATTCTAGCGGAGCCTCTCAATACTGTGAACTCTACAAAGGTTCGGTGATACACTCGCGGCGGGGGGTATGTCATGTGGCAAGTGTGGAGCGCCTCAGCGGCGCCCGGTGGAACAGCCGGACCACCTGGATGTTCATTTCGTTCGCCCTAGGCCTCGCCTTGGAATCGTATGTGTTTTCCCTCGCGTCGATCGCTGTGGGGTGGGTGGCCATCCCGCACGCCCTGGGTGAGTTGCTGCTGGCCTGGGCGCCCATCTGGCTCATCGTCGGGATTGGCGCGTCTGGCCCGTTTTCCGACAAGTATGGGCGCAAGGTGACCCTATATCTCACGCTGGCCCTGTACGCCGTGGGCGGCATCGTCTTGTTCTTTGCCACGTCATACGTGCTCCTGCTCATTGCCTTGGCCGTCATGCTGATGGCCGGAGGCGGGGAGATGAACTCCATCATGGTGGCCAGCCACGAGCTGATGCCGCGGCGACACCGCGGCAAAGCCACCATGCTGATTATCAACGGCATCAATTTCGGCGGCATGGTGCTGGCCATCGTCGCGCTGGCCACGGCTGCGCTGTCGGGCACGGCCGCCATCGCTGAGGAGCGCGACGTGGTGGCGGTGGCCGTGCTGGTGGTGGTAGCCGTGCTGTTTGCCACCCGGGTCAATATGCCCGAGTCGTTCCTGTGGCTCCAGAAGAAAGGGCGGACGGATGAGGCGGAGGCCACGGTGGCGCGGTACTACGGCAGCGACTGGAAGAGCGAGGTTGACCTGAACCCCGCGCCGCCCGCCCACCTGACGTCCGGCGGATACATGTTCTACACCATGGTGGTCATGGTGCTGATCGCCGCGGCCAACACGATTGGATTTGGGCTGATGGCCTACACGCTGGCCTTTGCCTTTTTCCCCCATCTCCAGCCGACGATCCTGCTCATATTCGAAGGGGCTGGATTCGTCGTCGGATTCCTTGCGCTCATTGCCGACCGAGTGTCTCGCAAGAAGTTCTTGTTTTGGACGTTCCTGGGCACTTTTGCCATTACGGTGGTCGTAGCGGCCACCACGTCAGTCTGGCAGAAGGACATGAGCCTGTTCTGGGTGCTGCTTGTCGTCTTGGCCGGGGTCAACTCGCTCTGTTACCTCACGTCCGACACGCTCAAGGCGGAAGTGTGGCCCACCCTGCAGCGGGGCACGCTGACGGCTGTGGCCCGCTTTGTGTCCATCGGCCTGTACATCCCAGCCATCTACGTGACGGCGCACATGACGACCCAGCAGTACGTGTCGTTTAATGCGGCGGTCTGGGGTGTGGGACTCTTGGCGGCGATTTCCTGGCTGATCTGGGGGCGCGAGACTGGAGGGGGCGTCAGCATTCAGCAAGCATCAGGCGAAGAGGTGGCGACGCCTCAGGGAGCTTAGCGTCCGCGACCATGAGAGGGAGGGGCCCCGCCGCTTGTCGGCGGGGCCCCTGGCTTTGGCGATCGCCCCGGCGGCGCCAGCGCCGGCGGGCGTGTCACTCGGGGGCCACGGCGAGGTGCTGCTCCCGGTACAAGAGGGCCAGCGGGATGCCGACCAGCGCTAAGGCGGCGGTGATGTACAGTGCGGCCGGGATGCCGTAGTGCCCGGCCACCAGCGACAACCCTCCCACGCCCAGCGCCCCCAGCGCATTCCCGAGGCCGAGCGCGATGCCCGACGCCATGCCGCGGCTCTCGGGAAACAGCTCCTGGCCCATCACCATCGTGACAGAGGTGGTGGACTGGCTGAACAGCCCCACCACCGCCACCAGCAGAATGGCCACGATCCCGGTGCTGGCCGTGAACGCGGCCAAGGCGGCCGCAGACCCCAAGGCGGCCGCCATGAGGATGAAGCGGCGGGGAAACCGGTCCGACAGCGCCCCCCCGATGCCGTTGCCCAGAGACCCGACGAAGAGCAGGACGCCCAGGTACACGGAGCTTTCGAGCGCTGTGCCCCCGCGCGCGCGAAACCACACCGGCAAGAGGGCCACCAGCCCAAACGTCACGAGGGCTCGAGAGCCGGACAACCCCAGCAAAATGGCGAGGCGCCGCGCGCGGCTCGCCATGAGGTGCAGAATGGCCGGGCCGGTCGAAGAACGGGCGGACCCCACCGCGGCGGGCACCGCCGTGAGGGCATACACACCCAGTACGAGTCCCGGCAGCGCCACAAGGGACACCCCGCCAATGCTGCCGATGATGGCGGCCAAGCCGCTGGCCATCAAGGGGCCGAGGGCCCGGCCCACGTTGCCGGACACCAGGAAGGTGGCCAGCCGCTTGCCGCGGCCCGAGGGCTCGCCCTGGCCCACCAGGGCGAGGGATGTGGGGTGAAAGAGTGAGCTGGCGGCGGTGCCCACCAGCAGCAGCAGCACAAACAGGGTGTAGTTTCGGCTAAACGGCTCGAACAGGGCCGTCGCCGACACTACCAGCAGCGCGGCCCCGGTGTAGCGGCGGCTGGGCCGCGCGTCCACCATCCGGCCCAGAAACGGCTGCGAGCCCTGCATGATGCTTCCGATGGCGCCCACCAGCGCGGCCGCGGTGACCGACCAGTGCAGGAGGCCCATGAACAGCGGCACCAGCGCCGGGTAGATGGTGCTGTAGGCATCGTTCCAAAAGTGCGCCACGGACAGCAGCACCAGCGGGGAGCGCGTGGCTCTGCCCGCAGCGGCGGCCGCCACTATGATCCGGACGCCGGCTGGCTGGTTATGGTCACGCTGTCAATGGTCACTGGCGATACGGGCATGGAGTCTTCCTGGGTGACAGGGTTGACCTTGACCGGCACCGCCGCAATTTTGTCCACCACGCTCATGCCCGACGTCACCTGCCCAATCTCGGTGTAGGTGGGGGTCGCATTCAGCTGGGTGCTGCTGCTGCCCGTGCAAACAAAAAACTGGCTGCCAAAGTCGTTGGACGTGGCGGTGTGCGCGTACGCCACGACGCCGGGAGCGTACGGCACCGGAATGGGCAGCTCCGCCGGAATGCCGTAGCCGGGCCCGCCCACCCCCGTGTTTTCCGGATCGCCCGTCTGAAACACGAAGGGCTTCAGCACGCGAAAGATGCGCTCGGTGTTGAAGAACTTGTGATCCGCCAAAAACACAAAGTTGTTCACAGCGATCGGGTCTCGCTTCGCAAACAAGTGAATGGAAAAGGTACCCAGGCTCGTTTGGACCGTGGCGGTGTACTGCCGCCCCGCCTTGATGACCGTGGGCGGCGGAGAGGAGAAGTGCGTCACACGGCCGCTGGCCACGACCGATTTCGACGGCGTCGGGCGGTGCGCGATTCCTGCGTGAGCGGGGGCGGACCCGCATGCGGCCAGCAACACACTGCCGAGAGCCAGGCCCATCCAGCCGCCGGCGACAGGGCGTGGAGTTCTCAACACACAGCACCTACCTTTTGAATTTGGTCCGGCCCATCTGCACGGCGCGCCGAAGGCGGCCGGCGGCCCGACCCATTGTAACCGAGGGAGCTCCCTCGGCAACAGCGTCGCGCCTGCCCTGAGCGGGGCCGACGCCGCGCAGGATACTGTCAATATAAGAGAACGCGGATCACAACTCCAGCCCTCTAAATAAAAATCATTGCAAAAACTCTGAGATATGTTATTATTAGTGTGGACACGGAAATGTGCCGGCCGATTCCAGGGGTTGGGCCGTATCCTAGGTCGAAAACTGCACCGTATTGTCCAGAGGGGGCGTTCAGGTGAGCAACAACATGGAGCACACGCCAGAGGATGACCGCGGAGGCGACGTGGCCGCGCGGCGACCCGACAACTCCCCGACGCCGTCCACCGATATCTTGGCGGTGCGGGTCGTCAGGATTCTGGCCGGCATTCTTCTAGTAATTCTCGGGTTCCGATTTGTCTTGGCCCTCGCAGCGGCCAACCCGGCCAACGGGTTCGTCAACGCCATCAACGTGTCGTCGTGGCCGTTCGCCGCACCGTTTGACGGCATGTTTGCTTCGTCATCCCGGTTTGAGCTGTACACGCTGTTTGCCATGGCGGTCTACATCCTGGTGGCTTGGGGCCTGATGCACCTGCTGCGCATTCGCCGCCCCGCGGCCGCTTGACCCGCATCTGACTCGGCGCCATGTGGCGCTGACGGAGGCCGCACCCTATGGTGCGGCCTCGTCTTTGTGGAGATGCCGGTAGCGGGTTGGAGGGGCCAAGGGGGCCGTCCGGCCAATCGGCGGCCCCAACTGCGACCCGCATCGCCCGGCGTTCTGTGGGCCATTGCGGCCGTTATATCTTTCGTTATATCTTAAGAATGATCAAACAGGGTCCTGCACCTGCGGCGCCGCAAGCCGTTGGGCGTGCCCACGAGGAGGGCGAGCCTATGGCCCAAGACCAGACGGGCGGTCGTGACGAACCCAGTCTCCAGGCAGACGCGCCGTCACTTTCACAGTCTACGAGGCCGGATGTTGGCCTGCGGCGCCAATTCGCCCACATGCGGCGGGCGTCGGCCCACCGGTACGACCCCAGTCTCGATCCCGCCCTGTCTTGGGACGCCAGCGAGGCTCGCGATCGCGCGGAGGCGCTCTTGGCCGACATCAGTGCCTTGGTGGATAAGGCCTGCGGGAGGGAGCTCGACGACCAGGGCCGGGCCGAGGCGCTCGGGCAGTTGGGTCGCGCAGCCCAGGCCCTGCAAGGCATGAGCCGGCCGCTCCTCAACTGGACGGGCAAGGCGGAGCGACACCGCCTGGATCTCCCGGTGCTGCCGCTGTTCATCCATGAGCGCCTGTCGGCAGAGCGCGTGCTGGAGGCGGTGCGGCGGGCAGAGGCTGAGCGGAGCGCGAGCGGCGGCGCAGAGCCTTCGCCAGCGGGCATGCCCCTCCGCGCGTATGAGCATCCCGGCCTGTGGACCAATCGGCTGGTTGTCGGGGACTCTCTGCTCGTGATGAACAGCTTGCTGGACTATGAGGGCATGGGCGGGCAGGTCCAAGTCATCTACATGGATCCCCCCTATCGCGTTCGACTCCAGGGCCGCCCCGCGGCGTCGGAGCCGTGGCGCCTGGACACGGTGTATTCCGGGAGGGATTTGGCCGGAGATCCGGAGCGTGTGCGAGCCTACCGGGATACCTGGGAATTGGGCATTCACTCATACCTGACATATCTGCGGGACCGTGTCGCGCTCTGCCGGTCCCTGCTGGCGCCCACCGGATCGCTGTTTGTGCGAACCAGCCAGGAACACGAGCACCACGTCGGCGAGGTGCTGGACGAGGTGTTTGGCGGGGCAAACCGCGTGGCCATCATTGCCGTCCCTCGGAGGAGCCGCTGGGACGGGGACTTGGTGCCCACCGTGACGGATTACGTGCTGTGGTATGCCAAGGATCGCGCCGAAGTCAAGTACCGCCCGCTGTACCGTTCCAAGCAGGCGCGCGGCCGCACCACCGGCTACACCGGTGTGGAGTTGGCGGATGGCACGCGGCGAATGATGACGGCACAAGAGGCCGAAGGGAGCCTTCCCGCCGGTGCCCGGCGGTACCGCTTGGATGCACTCACCGCGCCAGGGGCGCGGCCCGAGGCGAGCGAACCGTTTGCCTGGGCGGGGCGCACGTTTCAGCCCGGCCCCGACGAGCACTGGAAGGTGAGCCTGGATGGCTTGGCGCGCCTTGCGGAGGCGGGACGGCTGGAAGCCACCGCCGCCGGCTTGCACTACGTGCGCTACGGCGACGACGCTCCCTGGCAGGCGGTGGACGATGCCTGGTGGGACGTGGAATCCGAGCCGCAGGCGGACGCACCGCCGGGGGCGGACGTGGTTCAGCGCTGCCTCTTGATGACCACCGATCCGGGAGACTTGGTTTTCGATCCCACCTGCGGCGGCGGCACCACGGCCCTGATGGCCGAGCACTGGGGGCGCCGCTGGATTACGGCGGACGTGAGCCGGGTGGCCTTGGCGCTGGCGCGCCAGCGCCTGCTCACCGCCACCTTCCCGTGGTGGCAGCTGAAGGACCCTGCGCGCGGGCCGGGCGGCGGGTTTGTGTACACGCGGCGGCAGGACGACAGGGGCCAGGAGGTGGGGGGCATCGTGCCGCGCATCACGCTGCAGCAAGTGGCCAGCGGCGCGGCACCTGAGTCCCAGGTGCGGGTGGACCATCCCGACCGCGATGCCGCCATCGTGCGGGTGAGCGCACCGTTCACGGTGGAGGCCGTGATGCCTCCGGCGCTGTCGCCTCATGGCGCCGCCGGGAGCCGGGAGTCCCGCGACGCGGGGCGACGGCTCGCGCGCATCCTGGAATCGCTGCGGGGCGCCTCCGTGCTCACCTTGGCCGGCGGCGAGCGCGTCGAGGTGCGCCGCGTGCGTGCCGTGGGGCACTCCGGCCTCCTGCACGCGGAGGCCGACGTGGTGTCCGGGGGGGACACCACCCTGGCGGCTTTCTTTGTGGGCCCCGATGAGGCCCCGGTGACCGAAGGGCTGGTGTGGGACGTTGCCCAAGAAGCGGAGCGCCGCGGCTACGGGGTTTTGTACCTCATCGGCTTTGCCTTGGAGGATGCCGCGTCGCGCGTGCTGTACCGGGATGTGCCGGTGCTCCCGCTGCCAGTGGTGTACGTCCAAGCCTCCGCGGACTTGCTGCGAGGGGACGTCCGAACCACCGCCGGGATCCCGGTCCTCTCGGTGATCGGCGCGCCAGACATTCAGGTGACCCGCGTGCCGGCCGCTGGGGGGGGGCCGGCGCTGTACCGTGTGGAGCTGCTGGGGCTGGATGTGTTTGATCCGATGGCCGGTTCCGCGCGCCACGGGGCGGGCGCGGACGTGCCCTGCTGGATGTTGGACAGCAACTACGACGAACGGGCCTTTCGGGCCACGCAAGTCTTCTTCCCGCGGACACACGCACGGGCGCACGTGCGCCGGGCTCTGGGAGGCGGATTTGATGATCGGCTGTGGGAGCGCCTGGGAAGCACGGTCAGCGCGCCGTTTGCAGCCGGGGCGCACCATCGGATTGCCGTGAAGGTGATCGACGACCGTGGCAACGAGCTCCTCCTGAGTCGTGGTCTTGCGACAACGAACGAGGTCACATGAACCACTTCGAAGTTGACACGCCCATTATCAATGATGCGGTGTTTGAGCCCACACAATATTGGCTGGTGCAGGGGGAGGAGGCGCCGCGCTTGGTGGCGGGGCGCCGCCCGCCGGGGTACTACCACCGCGACCCCCCGCTGGCAGACGCGCGGGCGGGGGCGTCGTCGGCAGATTCTGTGGTCTGGGTGCCGCTGGAGCTGGCCAACCGCCTCCGCGGATTGGTGCGTGCCTGGCGGCAGGACGGGTTTCCCGGCGCCTCCCGCGTGACCCGCCAGCTGTTGGAGCACTGGGAAAGCGTGGAGCGCGTGGCCCCGCTGTTCTTCTGCCAGCGCGAGGCGGCAGAGACGGTCATTTTTTTGGTCGAGGCTCCGCCGGCGTACCGCCGTGATGTGCAGGTGCCGTTGGATGAGGCGGCGCGGGCGGGGAGTGACGCCGCACTGGAGCCGTTCCAGCGCTACGCCTTGAAAATGGCGGCGGGCACCGGCAAGACGACGGTGCTGGCTATGCTCATTGCGTGGAACCTCTTGAACTTCGCCGCGGATCCCAGCGATCCCGCGTGGTCGGACACCGTCCTGGTGGTGTGCCCCAACGTGACGGTGCGCCAGCAATTGGTGGAGCGGCTGAATCCGGCCGCGGCCGCCACGAACCTCTACCGGGTCCATGACCTGGTGCCGGCGGCGCTCCTGCATCACTTGCACCGGGGGCGGGTGGAGGTGGTGCACTGGCACGCCTTCGGGCGCAGGAACCTGAACGCCGTGGGCCGCGACCGAAGTCCCGTGGTGCAGCGGGGGCGCGAGTCGGATGCGGTCATGGTGCGCCGTGTGCTGGGCCGAGACCCCGAGCGGCGGGGCAGTGTGCTGGTCATCAACGACGAAGCGCATCATGCCTACCGGCTCGCCCCGCCGCCCCCGGGATCAGACGGGGGGCGCGCCGAGGCCGGTGTGGAGGGCCGGGCCCGCGATCGCGCCGCCGCGGTGTGGCTCGAGGGCTTGGACACGGTGCACCGCGAGCGCGGCATAAATTTTTGCATTGATGTGTCCGCCACGCCGTTTTACCCCGCGGGCGATGTGGCGCGCGGCGGCCAGCCGTTTCCGTGGGTCGTGTCGGATTTTGGATTTGCCGAGGCGATTGAGAGCGGCTTGGTCAAAAGCCCCCAGCTCCCGCTGGCCGACGCGGGCGACCGCCCGAGCCGGGCCGATTTGAACCTCTGGCAGTGGGTCCTTGAGCAGGCGCGGGCCGAGAATGGGGCCAAGAACGCGCAGGGCCCCATCAAGCCACGAGACGTTTTGAAGTACGCCGAGCGGCCGCTGGCGCAGCTGGCGGGTCTTTGGGCGGACACCTTTCGCCAGTGGGAGCTCCAGGGGCGGCCCACCCCACCCGTCTTTGTGGTGGTGTGCGACCAAACGCCGCTCGCGCGGGTGGTGCACGGCTGGCTCAGCAGCGGGCAGGCCATTGCCGAATTGGGGAATACCCCCGACCGAGAAGTCACGGTGTGCATCGACCAGCGGGTCCTCCGCACCCTGGAGACCGGCCTGGCGCGCAGCGACGAGGACCTGCGGCTGCGCTACGTGCTGGAGACGGTGGGCCAGCCCCAGTGGAACGGCGGGCGGCCCCCTGAAGGGTGGGTGGCGCTGTGCCGGCGGTGGAATCGGCGGGCTGAGGCCACCGGGGGGCCGCGCCTCGAGGTGGAGGCGCCACCGGGACGGGATGTGCGCTGCATCGTCGCGGTGTCCTTGGTGGTGGAGGGCTGGGTCGCCCCCACGGTCACACACATTGTGGCCCTGCGGCCATTTGAGTCGCAGCCGCTGTGCGAATACGTGGTGGGCCGGGCGTTTCGGCGCCTCCAGTATCACGATCTCCAAGCGGAAGAAGTGGCCCAGGTGTACGGCGTGCCGTTTGAATTCACGCCGTTTAAAGCCCAGCCGCGCCCCGAGGGGCGGCCGGAGCCCAGCGCGCACCACGTCTTCCCGTTGAGCGATCGCCAGCCCCTCATTCTGCCGTTCCCTCGGGTCGAAGGGTACGTGCCCACGCGTCGAGGCCAGCTGGGCATGCGATGGGACCAAATTCCCGAGATCGTGATCGATCCCGACCACCCACCGGACTTCCCGCTCGCGGACGGCCCGCCGCTGGCCATGGCGGCGCGCGGCGAGCTGTGGGGCCCCAACCGCATGGCTGACGAGGCGCTGGCCGAGTGGCGCGCCACCACGCGCCTCCAAGAGCTGGAGTGGGACTTGGCCGCCGACTTGGCCCGCCAATTTACTGGCGGCGCGTCCATGGCGATTCCCATCTACGTGTTGTTTCCCCAGCTGCTGGCCGTGGTGCGGCGGTTTTTGATCAACCGCGTGGTGCTGCGCGGGCGGGCCGACGTCCACGACGTCTTCCTGCGTCCATATTATGGCTGGGTCCTGGCCCTTTTGGCGGCCAACCTCATCCCCGAGGACGGTCCGGCCCGGCTGGCTGAACTGCCGCAGTACAAGGCGGACCGCGCCGTGGGCTCGACCCTGGATGTGGACTTTTGGACCGGCCGCCCGGTATGGCCCACCCGGAAGTCCCATCTGAACGCCGTGGTGGCGGATGCACTGCGCTGGGAGCAAAGCGCCGCATACTATCTCGAGCAGGATCCCCGCGTCTACACCTACGCCCGCAATCAGCACCTGGGCTTCGTGATTCCCTATCAGTGGCGGGGAAGCTGGCATCAGTATCAGCCCGACTATCTGGTGCGCCTGCACGAGCAGGGCCGGATGATAGGCACGCTGGTGCTCGCGCTGGTGGTGGGGCGTGACGAGCGCGCCGAGGCCAAGGAGGCCGGCGTGCGGCGGTGGGTCGCGGCCGTCAACAATGATGAAGGCGACGCCGCCTGCGGGCGGTGGACGTATCAGCGGGTCAACGACCCGACCCAAACCCCCCAGGCCATCAGCGAAGCGCTGGCGGCCCTGCGCCGGCTGGGGTGACGCCTAGGGAACCGCCTGGCCGCCCACTCGCCTCTGAGGAATGCTCGGGTGCCGCAAGGCCCGGCGCCCGGCCCTGCGGTCGCTGAGATCCCGGGCAGCCCCGCGCTGAAGGCCAGCCTGGGCCTCTCCCGCCTCTGATGCCCCAACGTCCCCATCCGTGCGGCTGCGCCGCTCGCTCACCGAAGCGCAGCCTCTATTCCCGTCCGTCACTCTATCCATAATGGTGTAATTGACCAATAGATATTGACACACAAAAAAAGTCTGATATCCTTGAGATAAGGCGGACACGAAACCTGCCCGCCACGCTGCTTCGGTTCAAGCTTCGGGTTTCTGAGGGAGGTGGACGCGATGGGAGTCATCATCGGGGGCGCCATTGTGGTGCTGTACGGCTTGCTATCCATTAAGGTCGTTCGTCAGTGGGACGAAATGCTTGTGTTTACGCTGGGGCGCTACGTCGGGACCCGGGGGCCGGGGCTGACGGTGGTGTTTATGGGGTTCCAGCGACCCGTGGTCGTGGACCGGCGCATCACCACGACGGAATTTCGCACCGAGGGCACCCTGTCCAAAGACAAGGTGCCGGTCACGTTGCTTGCCGTGCTGTTTTGGCGGGTTACCGATGTCAAGCGCGCGGTGGTCGACGTGAAAAACTACCAGTACACCATCGACTTGGCTGCCCAAACCACCCTCCGAGACATTGTGAGCCGGAGCGACTTGGAGCAGCTGCTGTCGGACCAGCGGCGGCTCGATGAAGAGATTGCCGGGCAGATCCGGGAGCGGGCCGCCACGTGGGGCATCGAGGTGCAAAACGTGGAAATTCGAGACCTGGAAATTCCCCCGTCGCTGCAGGACATTCTGAGCCGCAAGGCGCAAGCTCAGGCGGAGAAGGGCGCGCGGCGCATTTACGGCGAAGCCGAGGTTGTGGCGGCGGAGGAGTTTGTCAAGGCAGCCCGCCTGTACGAGACATCGACGGTGGCGTTTCGCCTGAGGGGCTTGAACGTGCTGCTCGAAGCCGTGAAGTCTGACAAAAACACCTTGCTGTTCCTACCCACCGAGCTGATGGACATGATGCGCTCTGGCGACACCGAGTCCACCGAGAAGATTGTGAGCGCGGCCAAGAATTGGCTGGACCCCGGCGCGCCGCCGCCTCAGGTCGTGGCCTAGCGGCCACGCCGCGGAGCCGGACGCCCAAGCAGGAGCCCTCTCTGAGGGGGCTCCTGCTTGGCGCTGGGCGCGGGGCGGCGTCACCGCTCCTGGGCTAAGCTTGGGCTCTCCGGGGCGCGGGCCAGGTCCAGGAGGGCGTCTTCCCAGCCGAAGAACTCCAACACGTCGGCGACAAGCGACTGCGTCCCGAGGGCCAAGACCAAGTCCGGGTGAGAAGTGCGGGCCCAGCGCCACGCCGTGGCCAGATCGGGTGCCCACCGCGAGCCGGGGAATCGGTCCTGCGGGCGCTGCGGGAACGTGAGCCGCCGGTTCTTGGCGTTGACGAAAACCAGCGGGCCCAGCGGAGCCAGCACCTTCGCGACGCCGACCCAGTCCTTGTCGGCCGGCACCCCCACGATCGACGCCAGATGCTGACCCGGGCGGGCCGCCTGCACGGCGGCGACGACGGCGCGCGCGGACTCCCGGCGAACCGCCCCGTCCAGCAGCGTCGGCGGGGCGCTGGGCAAGAGGTCGCCCCGCCCCGGAAACCGGGCGTGGGCCAGCGCCGCGGCTGCGGTCGGCAGCGAGAACCGCGGGCCGAGCCAGTGCTGGGCCGCCAACAGCGCCTGGCGTGCGTTGGCCACGGCGAACGGCGCCCACATGGGCAGAGAGACGGGATAGGGGTCTCCGGTTCGGTCCATGGCGATGGTAAAGCGCATGCCGCCCGCTGCGACGGCGGATGCCCGCCCCACCATGGTCGTGTCGGCTACCCAGCGCGCCCCGGCGGCCTCCAGCCACGGCGTCAAATGGGGGTCGCGCGGGGCCACCACCCACGCGGTCTCGGGCCGCACGACGCCAGCCTTGTGCCACGCAATGTCGGCCAGCGTGGGACCCAATTCGTGCCGATGCTCCAGCAGAATGCGGGTGATGATGCTGCCTTGGTGGTGCACTTCCGCGACGTCGTCAAAGCGGGCGCCCCGCCCGGTCTCGTAAACGGCCACGTCCGCGCGCGCCTCGCGAAAGTACCAGGCGGCCAGGGCCGCGAAGGCGCCCACCGGGCCAAGGTACTGATCCGGCGGGATTCGGGCGGTGACCCGGTCCAGCGCCGGCTTGACGGCGCGATACGCGTCGAGGAAGGCGTCTGCGCTGATGGCGCGCCGGTTCAGGCGCAGGCGCTCCAGGTTGTCCACTAGGTGTGGACTGGAGAAAAAGCCCACCGATAGGCCGTGGGCCTCCAAAATGCTGGCCAGGTAAAACGCGGTGGACCCCTTGCCCTTGCTGCCGGTCACCATGATGGCCGGACAGGCGTCGTCGGGCCGCCCCAGCTCCTCCAGCAGATGCCGGGTCCATTCGGGGTGGCGCACCACGGCATCCGGCCCGTGCCGGTGCCGGCCGTTGTACAGGTGGTAAATGGCCGAGATGGGTTCGTCGAGCCGCGGGTCTTTCATGGGACAGCGACCTCGCTCACAGGTCGGGCACCTCCACCAGCAAGAAGTGGCCGGGCGCGTCGCAGGAGAGTGCCAGAGTCAGCGGGTCGTGCGGCGGTGCCGTCGCTTCGAGGGCGTCGTCCGGATCCAGGTGGATGCCGCTCACGGTGGCGGTGCCGGTGACCGCATGGAGGTAGGCACGGTGGCCCGCGCGCACCACCCAGGCTGCGTCCTGCCCGCCCGCGAGCTGCGCCCATGCCACGCACGCGTCTTGATGGATGGGCAAGCCGGATCCGCTGGCGGCGTCGGCCGCCACCACCGTGAAGCCGGCGGTCAGGGCCGACGGGGCTGGCCGGCTCTGGTGGTGCGCGGGGGCGAGGTGATTCTCCCGCGGCAGGATCCAGATCTGAATGAACTCAGCGGGTGCCGCGCCCCGATTCAGCTCGGCATGCTCGATGCCGCGGCCGGCTGTCATGGCCTCAACCTCGCCCGCCTGAAGCACCAGCGCGCGCCCCGTGCTGTCCTCATGCGTGAGCTCACCTGCCAGCACCACCGTGACAATCTCCATGTCCCGGTGGGGGTGGGTGGGAAACCCTGTGCCCGGAGCGATGCGGTCGTGGTTGTACGCGCGCAGGGCCCCGAAGTTTACGCGCTCCGGATCGAAGTAGCGGTCGAACGAAAAGTGCCAGGTGGCGCCCAGCCAGCGGTTGCTGAACTGGTAGTGGGCCTCGGCCGGGATCCTCACCAGCATGCGCGATACCTCCGCGGCCATTGTGGCAGAAAGGTCGGCCGGCCGCCATGGCACGCGCAACATGGGGCGGCCGACCGCCTGGCGAGCATCCCGCCTCGCCGAGGCGCCTCTAGCGCGCGGGGCTCAGTCGGCTGAGCGAGCGCGATCCGCCGCTGCCATCCGGATGGCGGTAAAGCAGGAAGCGCCCATTGACCGTCACCGTGGCCGCCACCGGCATCGAGGCCACCACCCGGAGCTGATCCCGCACGGACGACAGAGTGCCACGCACCATCGGATGGTCCGGCTCAATGGAGTCCAGCTCCACCCGCAGAAACTTGGCCACCATTTGGCGGACCAAGTCGGCGGCGGAGAGCCAGGGCTTGTCCACCACGACGGCGACCACCTGCGGAAGATCGTGGCGGAAGCACTGGAGGTGAGGTCCGTCGGGCGAGATGAGGACCCATGCGCCATGGCCGCATCCGCAGGCGGGATTCCCGACAATGCCCAACACCTTCACGACCACGCCCACCACCCGATGCGGTTAATCCGATGCCCATCGCTCTGTCTGGTGACGTGGTTCGGCTTGCGGCAGCGCTATCCTCTATTTTGGGGGAGCGATTCCGCCGGCCTGCCGTCGCCAGGCCGCGGGGTTCCCCTCGCGGGCCCCGGTGCAGTATCGTGCTGACAGGAGTCCGATCGGGCGCGCTGGAGTCCGATCGGGAGAGGACGTGATCAGGTGACCTCGATAGTCTTCGACGTGGTGGCGTCCGCGTGCACCACGCTGGTGAGCCTTGGGCTCGGCACGGTGTTCTTCCGCCAATACCGAGGGCGGCACCGCCCCCACGCACTGGCCTGGAGCATCTCGTTCTGGGCCATCGGCGTGGCGGCGCTGCTGCAGGTGGTGGCGTTTGCGACAGGGGCGTTTGGCGCGGAGGGGTATCGCGCGTACGCGACGCTGGCGGCGGCGGTGCCGGGGCTCATGGGGGTGGGGTCGATGTATCTGCTGTGGCCCCGCCAGGCGCGCGCGTATGCCATCGCCATCGCGCTGCTGGTGGCGCTCAGCGCGGTGGGTGCCTGGGCAGGGCCGGAGCATCTCCGGGCGCTGGGCCGGGTGGCCTACGCGAGCCGCCAGGTCACGCTGGTGCTCACGAGCCCGCTCTTGCTGATTGGGTTCGCGGCGTTGGGGACGGTGGGCGCGGCGGCGCTGGTGCTGGGGGCGCTGTGGTCCTGGTGGCGAAGCCGGCTGGGCTTCAACCTGGGCATTGCCGCCGGGGGCCTGGTGTTTTCCCTGGCGGACACGCTGGCCGCGTACGGCATTCCCGCCCTGTTTTTCGCGGCGGAAATTGTCGGGGTGCTGCTGATTTACTGGGCTGTGCAAAAGAGCCGCGCCCCCCGGCCGGCCGCTGCGGTGGCCACGCCGGGAGTGAGCTCCTGATGGAGCCCGAGCTGTACCGGCGCTGGGAGAAGGTCCACCGGGACGCCGCTCAGCGCTTGGCCGCGTGGGACCCGGCCGCCGACCCCGTGCCGGAGGACTTGGCCCATGCAGTGGCCTTTCACCGCACGGTGGAAGAGCGGCTGTTTTTTCCCCGGCTGGCGCGGTACTTCGTGGGTGGGGGGCCCATCCCCCTTATGACGGCGGCTCACGGGCGGCTGGCCGAGGGGCCCCAAGGGCGGGCCGCCGCCTGGCGCGACGCCTTTCTGCTGCATCTGCGGCAAGAGGATTTGGTGCTGCTCCCCATTGCCCGCCTGCGCTTCACGAGCCGTGAGTGGGCGGCGCTGGCGGCCGAAGCCGAGTCCCTGTGGCCCCCGGGAGCCTACGGCGAGCAGCGGGACAGCGGCTGAGAGAGCCCGGCGACGCCCTTCGCCAGGCGACCGAGGTGCCAAGGGGCACGCCCAAGAGGCGCGCGGACGGGGACCACCGGGCGCGGCCGAGAGACCGCGCCGGGCCGCCCGCGGCTCGTGCGACCGCGTGTCCCAGTGGGCCAGCTCCTTGGCCACGACCCAGTCGGCGTTGTGCCAGCGCGCGTCGGGAATCAGGCCCGCCCTGGCGGCCGGGCTTTCATCCCAGACGTCGGCGGCAGTGTCCAGCTGAAGCCGTCCGCCTCGCGGCGCGTGAGGTCGTTTACGATGGGGCCACCGCGGCCACGTGGCGTCCCGGTTTGCGTTCAGCCCCGCATCGATGGCGTGGCCGGCCACGGCCGCGTACATCGCTCGGGCCCCACACCGGAATGTGTGCCCCAGCCACGGCCTCTTGCGTGTGCCAAGACAAGGCCGAGGTGCGCGCGCCATCCGTCCTCGTCGGGACGTGTGCGATGCGCGAGCGTCCGCGCCAGCAGCAGCGTGGTGCAGGTTGCCCATTCCCCTTGGACGTTCATGGAGGTCGCCTTTCGCTGGGGGGCCCTGCGGTCAATGGCGGTGAAACACCAGCGGGCGCCCGGTGACGGGATGGGGCATCACCCCGAGGGGCGTGCGGTACACCCCCGAGAGTGGCTCCGCCTGAAACACCTCGTCCACGCTGCCATACGCTATGGGCTGCCCATCGGCCAGCAGCAGGACGCTGGAGCACACCTGAGCCACCGTGGTGAGGTCGTGGTGCGCCATGACCACCGTGTGGCCGTCGGCCACCAGCATGCCGACGAGCTCAAGAAACTGCCGAGCATGCCCGGGATCCAGCGACGCCGTGGGCTCATCCAGCAGCAGCAGGGAAGCGCCCTGCGCCAGCGCCATCGCCAGCAGCACACGCTGCTGCTCGCCTCCCGAGAGGGTGCGGAACGATCGGTCCCGGAGCGCCATGGTGTCGGTTTGCTCCAGGCAGGCGTCCACCAAGCTCCGCTGGCGAGGCCCCAGCGGCATCAGCCGCTCGCTCCACGGCAGGTGTGACAGGCGGCCCAGCTCCACGACGGCCGCCACGCTCAGGTCAAACGGCAGCGTGAGGCGCTGCGGCACGACGGCCCGAGCATGCGAGCGGGCTGGGGCACTCAGCGCGGCGAGCGGCCGATCGCCGTACCACACGCGGCCGGCGTCGGGCGGCTCCGTCCCCGCCATGATGCGCAGCAGGGTCGTTTTCCCCGCTCCGTTGGGCCCCACGACGCCCAGCCACTCGCCCCGGTCCACCGCGACCGACAGCGGGCCCAGCTGGAATCCCGCGGCGTGGCGCCGCGACACCCCGTCGACCGTGAGCTTCAAAACACCACCCCCTGGCGCTCCGTGCGCACCAGCAGCCACAGGAAGTAGGGTCCCCCCAGCACGGCGGTCAGCAAGCCCACCGGCACCGCGCCAATCCCGGGCACGCTTTCGGACAGCGTGTCGGCCAGGATGAGAAAGGCGGCGCCCCACAAGATGGCCAGCGGCAGCAGCTGGCGGTGGTCCGCCGAGGTGAGCCGGCGGACGACGTGGGGGATCACGAGGCCGACAAACCCGATAAGGCCGGACAGGTACACGGCCGCGGCGGTCATGACGCTTGCGAGCGCCAGCAGCAGCAGCTGCAGCCGCGAAACCTGCACGCCCAGGTGGCCGGCGGCCTCGTCACCCAGCAGCAGGGCATTCATCGCCGGGGTGAGGGGGATCAGCAGCAGCGCCGCGGGCAAAATCAGCAGGGCCGCCAGCCCGACGGGCGTCCACGTCATGCCGTGGATGGACCCGGCTTCCCATGAGAAGACCGTGGCGAGACTGTGCTGGTGCAGCAGCAGGATGAATGTCTGCACGGCGGCCAGCATGATGCCCAGGGCGTACCCGGCGAGGATCAGGGTGAGGGTCTCCACCTGGCCGCGGCTCCGGGCTACGCCATAGGTGGCCGCCACGGCCATCAGTGCGCCCGCAAACGCGCCCGCCGGCACCAGCGCCCCCACCAGCGTGGCGGTCAGCACGGCACCCAGCCCCGCGCCCGCGGATGCCCCCACGATATACGGATCGGCCAGGGGATTGCGCAGCAGCGCCTGCATCGCGACGCCCGAGGCCGCCAGCCCAGCCCCCACAAGCGCCGCGGCCACCACCCGAGGCATGCGGATTTGCCAGACGATCACGCTGGCCAGGTGACTGGTGGGATGAACCAGCACCGACAGCACCGTCCCCAGCGACAGCGGGGTGGGCCCATGCGCCACGCCGGCGGCGACGCTGGCCACCAGCACGAGGCACGCCAGAGCCAGGCGCCGCCCAAAAGCCACCTAGGAAACCCAGCGCGGGTGCAGGATGTGCGCCAGTTCCTGCACCCCGCGCACGAGGCCAATCGAGGGCTCATCCAGATACGAAGAGTTGGGCACAACCAGCACGTGGTGGTGCCGGACTGCGTAGGTGGCCGAAAAGCCGGCCAGCTTGGACTCCTGCGCGGCGGTGGTGCCCGCGCCGCTGTCGATGAGAATGAAGTCGGGATTGGCGCGCACCACCTGCTCGGCGGTCACCTGCGGCCACGGGGCCTTCACCAGCGGCGCCAGCGCGTTTTTGCCGCCCGCCAGGGTAATGAAGTTGGTGAGAAACGTGCCGGGCCCGGTGGTGTACAGATCCCCCAAATCGTAAAACACGGTCGGGCGGTGCCGGATAGCCTTCAGCTTCGCCACCAGCGCGGCCAGCTGGCGCTTCAGCCCGGCCACGATCCGGCGTGCGCGGCCGGTGGTGCCGGTGACCTCGCCCACTAGGGTGATGTCGTGATACACCCCCGCCACCGACGTGGGGTTCAGCACCATGACCGGGATGTGCCGGCTGGTGAGTGACTTCAGGTCGCTCAGCGGCTCGTCCGTGATCACCAGCTGGGGCCGGCGCGCGGCGACCGCCTCGGCGGACGGCTCGGGGAGCGCATTGCCGATCGAGGGAAGCCCCTGGGCCGCCTGGGCCCAGGGGGCCGGGGTGTATCGGGGCACCGAGCTGTCTACGCCCACAATGTCATGTCTCAGGCCCAAGGCGTCGACGATTTCGAAGTTGGAGGGGGCAATGACCACCAGCCGGCGGACGGGCGCCCGAAACGTCAGGTGCTGGCCGGCGTCGTCGATGATGTGAATGGGTCCACTCGGGGCGGCCGTGCCGCCAGCGCCGCAGCCCGCAGCGCTGGCAATCAGCACGGCCGCCAAGAGGCCCCGCGCCACGCGCCCCGGGCGAAAACTTGGCCTCATGTCGGAGTCCTCCCGAAGCGGGTGACAGCCGACGCCAACTGGCGGCTCCTGCCACCCGCAGGATTCGCCCATTCGCCGGGTAGGTCTCCTGGCTGCCGGTTCCTTGCCGCATGACGTGCCTTCCCGCGTGAGCAGTGGCGGCGTCGGCTCCCCGGTGACAGTGGCGGGTGCCGCTCAGGATGTTCGCCTGATTCCCTGTTATACACCCGACGATCAGGTCAATCGCAGTGTACGGCCCGCCGGAGCCATCGGCAAGCGGCCCGCGCGGCGCGACTCAGATTGTGCTTGGGCCCCCGAGCGTAATGCGCCAGCCCCGCGGGCTCTGCGTTAGCAGCAGCTGGCCCAGATTGGGAACGTCCAGGCGGCGGGACGCCGGGCCGGACACACCGAGCAGGTGCACCAGTGCGCCTTTCAAGCAGTCGGCGTGCGTGCTGGCCACCGTAATGCCGGGCACCGGCGCCAGGGAGTCGAGGGCGGCGATCACGCGTGCGCCCACCTGGCTGATGCGCTCTCCCCGGGGGGGCGGGCTGGCCTCCGGGTCGCGCCGCCATGCGCCCCAAGCGGCCGCGTCGCTTTGGGCCAACTCACCCAGCGGATGTCCATCCCAGCGCCCCATGTCCAGCTCCGCCAGGCCGGGCAGGTCGGCCACGTCCAGTCCTCGTGCCTCCGCCAGGGGCGCGACGGTTTCGCGCGCCCGGCGGAGCGGGCTCGACACAATGCGCTCGATGGGAATGCCAGCCAGGGAGGCCACCAGCGAGCGCGCCTGCTCCCACCCCAGCGTCGTCAAGCCAGGATCCCAGCGGCGAAACGCGAAGCGGCCCAGGGCGTTGGCTTCGCTATGGCCGTGGCGTACCATCAAGATGCGCGCGGGCTCTGTCAACGGCCCCCCACCCTTCGCCGACTCTTCTGCCCAGCGTAGCCGCCTCAGGCCCCGCGTGCAACGGGCCGCCGCGCGGGACCCGAGGGCGGCACACCGCGCGGAGCCTCTGTCATGGGGTGCAGATCCCCAACGTTCCACCAACGCGTGGTGGCTTGGCAATCGCCAGCCGGGTCACGCACGGTAACGTCAAGGTGGTAGCCGATTCGGGGTGGAAGCGCCGATGTGACGCGCTCCACGAAGCGAGGAGGAGCCGCCCACGGCGTACCATGCCGCGCGGGACCGGCGGCGGGGACGCCTCCCGGCCAGCGGGCGGCATGGTCCGAGCCCGGGCCAACGCCCGGGGCGGCGACTCGTATGCGTGGGCCCGACGGCGCTAGGCGCCGAGGAGCGCGGCCGCCACGTGGTCCGAGTGGCGGTTGAGGTAGTTCACCGCCCGTTGGAGATTGGGAAGCGATAACCGGTGGAGGAGGCTCAGCGCGGTGTTGCGCAAGCTCGCCATGACCCGGGGGCCGTGGCCCGTCCGGATTTGCGACCGGTCTTCGTCGTAGATCCAATCGCGTTCCCAGTGCAACTGCACTTCGATACGCCAGTGTCCGCGGACCCACGTCCCGAGTTGGGCCGCGCTGGCTTGGTCGGGCGCGAGATCGGTGAGGCCGAACGCCACCTCGTGATAGGCGTGGGAACCATCGAGGGCGGTCACGTGGCGGTCAATGCGGAACACCTGGCCCAGATGCGGCCACGCGAGATAGTCATTCAGGGCCGTCGTCGTGCGCACCGTCCGCCGTGCGATCCGCCCGTGCCCCCGGTCGATCGTGACGGCCGGAGGGGGAAAAATCGTCGAGGTCTAAGGCCCCGCACGCATCGTGACGGCTCGGTTGGTTCCGTTTGACTTCCATCACGTAATGCGCGTGTTTCTCCTCGACGAGGAAGCGAGCGGTGGCCGTTTGGGTATGCAGCGCGTCGGTGGTCACGCTGGGCCCGGTGATGTCCAGCGGGGCCAACAAATCCCGCAGGCGGGGAATCTCATTCGTTTTCCCGTCGACCTCCACCTGGCCCAGCACCTGGCCGGTGCGATGGACCATCCCCGCCAAGAGATGCACGGGGCGCGCACGCGCCCCGTGGGCCGAGCCCCGGAGGCTTTTGCCATCAATGGCGCGGACGTCCCCCACCCGGCGGGTTTCCGTGTCTAACCACGCATTGAGGAGGGTATCGACGGCGTCCGGGTCCACCGATTGCAAGACGCGGCGCAGGGTGGGCTCACTCGGCACCTGGTACGTGTCGCCCCAGCGGGGGCACCCGAACCGCTGGCGCGCCGGTGCGTCCAGGTCGTGAATCCAATCACTGATCGCCACATAATGCCGCTGACCGGCCAACACCGCCGCCAAGGCGAGCAGCAGGACCTGGTCGTGGCGGTGGCGGACCCCGCGCCGGTGGCGCGGGTCCGGGAGCGTCGCCAAGCGCGCGCGCAGCCCGTCGGGGCCGGTCCAATTCACCGTGTTGAAATCGAGCATTGTGGGAGTCCCTCCCATCAGGGCGGGCGTGAGGAACGGGGCCCGGAGCGGCGCGGCGCCATCCGGGGTGAGCGGCCGCACCCACACTTGTTTGGGCTGGCCGTGCGCGACATAGTGCTGATGGCGGCGCGCGAAGCCGCGCGTCTGCCCTAGGTACGCCCACCCGGCGGCCCGATAGCTGGTGCCGGCAAACCGGGTGGGGTCCACGAAGGTTTCCGCCAGCACCACCGGGTGGCCGTAGCCCGCGGTCCAGTCCGCGCTGAGGCGTTGGGTGTTCTGGGCGAGCGTCTTCGAGGCCAAATTCGGAATGTGGACGTCGGGGAGAATCAAGAACCGGGCATTATTCACGACGAAGGGCAGCCGCGCCCACTGCTGGGGGCGGCTCCACCCGATCCACTGGTCGCGCACCCGCACCATCCAAGCGGCGGCCGCCCACCCCACCAAGGCGACCCAGTCCGTGTCGACGGTCGCGACATACCAGAGGGCTTCCCCGACGAAGCCGCGAAACCCCAAGTAGTGGTGCGTCGCCATCAAGCCGCGCCACGCCGCCCGTTCGGCGGGGCGCACCGGGCGCACCTCCAGGGCCGTGGTCCACTGGGGGACGACCCGTCCGCGAATCGTC
>JAKADP010000100.1 GCA_021820465.1 Bacillota bacterium | reverse complement strand
CAGCGCCGCCAGCAGCAGGCGCGCCACCTCCCGCTTGCCAATCACCACGCGGTCCACTTGGTCCAGCACCGCGCGAAACGCCGCCGGCCCCGCCTCCGCCGCGCCGGCCCCCGGCGCTGTGTCTTGCTCCTCCATGCCTCGGCGTCCATCCCTTCTCCGACCAATTAGGCCCCTGCATTGAGGAACGCCAGGCGAGGCGGGGGGGGTTCAAGGCGCCACGCTACCGCCCCGTGAAGTGCGGAGCGCGCTTATTCAGAAAGGCCTCCGTCCCTTCGCGGGCGTCGGCCGTGGCGGCCACGCGGCCAAACCATGCCGCCTCACCCGCGAGCCCCGTGGCCAGCTCGTGGTCGATGCCCCCGCGGACCGCCCGCTTGGCGGCCACGAGGGCCGCGGGCGCCTTGGCGGCCAGCTCCTCAGCCAGCCGGTCGGCGGAGGCCAGCAAGTCCCCGTCCGGAATCACCTGGTTGGCCAGTCCGAGCCGCCAGGCTTCGGCCGCAGGAATTTGCCGACCCGTCAGCACCAGCTCCAGCGCCCGGCCTTCGCCGATGAGCCGAGCCAGCCGCTGGGTGCCGCCAAAGCCCGGAATGATGCCGAGGCCGATTTCCGGCAGCCCCACCCGGGCACTTTCCGCCAGGAGGCGCAGGTCGCCCGCCAGCGCCAGCTCGAGGCCGCCGCCTAGGGCATACCCGTTGATGGCCATGATGCTGACGAGGCGGCTGGCCGCCAGGCGGTCAAAGACGCCCTGACCCTGCCGGCTGAAGGCCTCCGCGGCGGCCCGGCTGGGCAGCCCCGCAATTTCGGCGATGTCTGCCCCCGCCACAAAGGCCCGGCCCGCCCCCGTGACCACCACCACCCGGGTGTCCGCATCGTCCTCCAGCGTGCCCAGCGCTTCGGCCAGCTCGTCCAGCACCTGCCGATTGAGCGCGTTCAGCGCCTCGGGCCGCGTGATGGTCAGGCGCGCCACCCCCCGGTCCGATTGGATCGCCACCTCCACCATGGACACGACTCACTTCCCTCCTTGTGCGCTGGCTGCGGGCACCGGACGCACCGCCAAGGCATAGTCCGCGCACAGCGCCAGCCCGTCCAGCGTGAGGCGCGGCACGAGCTGGACCGAAAAGTCCAGCAGCGGGGCCAGCCGGACACCCCAGCCCCCCGTCAGCACCACGGGGCACTCGGCGCCCAGCAGGCGCCACGTGCGGCGCACCAAGCGGTCCACGCTGCCCACTAGCGTCTGCGCCACGCCCACCTGAATGGCTTCGTGGGTCCCGCCCCCCAGCGCCGCTTCGGTCAGCGATGGGGGAATCATGGGCAGCTGGGCCGTCCCCTCCGCCAGCGCCTGCGCCATAAAGTGCGGCCCCGGCGCAATGGCGCCCCCAAGGAAGCGCCCCACGGCCGACACCGCATCCACGGTGGTGGTGGTGCCGACGTCCACCACCACCACCGCCTGCCGACACAGTGCATAGGCGGCCAGGGCGTTGGCAAACCGGTCGGCGCCCAGACTTTCCGGAGGGCTGTATGCCACCTCCATCCCGTAGCCGGGCGGCGCCACTTCCAACACCTGCCCCTCCGACAGCGCCTCCCCGACGCGGACGAAGGCGGGCGTCAGCAGAGGGACGACGCTCGCCAGCACCACGTTATCCACCATGTCGAAGCCCGCCTCGGCCAAAAATCCTTTGAGCGGCTGTCGATATTCATCGGCGGTGCGCCGCACATCGGTGGACATGCGCCATTCGTGGCTCCACTGACCGTCCTGGCGGAGGCCCAGCTTAATGTGGGTATTGCCCACGTCAATGGCCAACAAGCTGTCCAACTGTACTCCCAGCGCCATGTTCCGCCTCCTGGATCGATATCCTAGCATACGGTCGCGCGGCCTCGGCGCCCGCCCCTTCCGCAAGCGAGCCGCTCCTCGGCTTGTCGGGGTCTGTCGTCCCGTCGTCCCATGGAAGGCGCCGGACTCCGGTGGCCCTGCCAGTTCGCGGGCAGCGGGATCCGCCTGTGGACGGGGACCTGCCCCCAAGGCCCCCCACAGTGGAGACCTGGGCGCAGGAGGCGGGATCCCCCAAGGCGGCTGGCCTTCCCCTTGATGCGTGTTCAGCCGCGTAAAGCCTAGCGGCAACAGCGCCAGCACCCGGATGCCCGCGCTCTGTCGAGCCGCCCCCTGTCAAAGGGTGGCGCGTGCCATGGGTCACGGGAGGGGTCTCCGGTCGGACCACACCCCCTCCGTCCGCCCATCCGCCCCCTGCTTCATGAGGGGCCACAGCGCATTTTGCACCGTCTGCCCGCGGACGGGGGTAAGCCACCTGGTGTGGATCGTCGACGTCGAGCTTCGTGTGCGAGATCCCCCTGCGGGTCACGCGGGCACAAGCGCGGGTACTCGGCACCCGCTTTGAGGTGGCCCGTCAATTCTATAACGCCCTCCTCGGAGAAACCCTCCTCCGTCTGGGCTGGCTCCGCCAATCCACGGCGTATCGGGCCGCTCGGCGGGATATCCCCCGCACGCGCCCCACCGAACGCGCGCACGCGTTTCTCATGGCGCGTCGGACCGTGGGCTTCACCGAGGGGGCGCTCTCCCAGTACGCCACCCGGATCCACCACACCTGGATCGGCGACCACGTGGACGCTGTTATCGGTCAAACCCTCACGAAGCGCGCGTTCCAGGCGGCCAATCGCCTCGCGGTGGGTCAAGCCAAGAAGGTCCGCTTCAAGGGGCGGCGGGGGTTTCATCAGATCGGCAGCCTCGAGGGCAAGTCCAACCAGGCGGGCTTGCGCTGGCGCGAGAACGCCTTGCATTGGGGCCGCGTGGTCCTGCCCATGACGCCGGGGGCGGATCGCGATCCCGTCATCGCCTGGGGGCTGGCCCATCGCGTGAAGTACGTGCGGCTGGTCCGGCGCACGGTACGCGGGCGGCTGCGGTGGTATGCCCAGCTGGTGTGCGAGGGGTTGCCGCACCGCAAGCTCGATCCCAAGACGGGCGCCTTTCGCCATCCCTATGGCACCGAGGTGCAAGGCTTGGACATCGCGCCGTCGACCATTGCGGTCGTGGGCGAGACCACGGCGCGCTTGGAGGTGTTCGCGGCCGAGGTCGTACAAGACCATGCGGCGATTCGCCAGCTCCAGCGCCATCTGGACCGCCAGCGGCGGGCCAATAACCCCGACTGCTACGATGACCAGGGCCGGGCGATCCGTGGGAAACATCCCACGAAGACGAGTCGGCGTCAGGTTCAGACGGCCCTCCGACTCGCGGAAGGGTCCCGACGGGAAGCCGCCCACCGCAAGGGGTTGCATGGGCGGCTGGCGAACCAACTCCTGAGGCGCGGCATCGTCTTCCAGACCGAACGGCTCAGCTACCGCGCGTGGCAGAAACTGTTTGGCCGATCCATTGGGATCCGGGCACCGAAGCAGTTCTTGACGATCCTGACCCGCAAGGCTGAAAGTGCTGGCGGGCAGGTTATCGAGTTCCGCACGCGGACCACCGCCCTGTCCCAGCGGTGCCTTTGTGGCGACAAGCACCCCAAGCGCCTCGCGGAGCGCGTGCATACGTGTCCCCACGGCACCGTCACCATGCAACGCGACCTGTTCAGCGCCTACCTGGCGCGCTTGGTGGAAGATGAGGCCCTCCCAATCGCTGCGGCGCGCGCGTCGTGGCCAGGTGCGGAACCGCTCCTGCGGACGGCTTGGGAACGGGCAACGACAAACCCACCTGCGAGTGGGCGGCCGATGCCGTCCTCCTTTGGCCGCTATCCTGGCGGTTCGAGTCAGAGCGGGTCGTCCGAGAAAGAGAACCTGCTGAAATCTGAGAAGTCGGATGGTGTACCGCAAGGGAGAGGCCGACAAAAGGATGCCAGTATAGGTTTTTAGAACCCCACGGATTTATCCGTGGGAGCGGTTCAGTCCTGGAGGTACAGCACCACGCGCTCGCGCCGCAGCAAGCCCAGACCCACCAGCGCCAGGGCCACCGCCACCGCCCCAAACACCAGCGCGGCCTGACTCATCCAGGTGGCCGTTAAGGTGAGCGTGAGCCACCCGAGCGCGAATGGGGCGATGAGGACCCCCACGGACAGCATGGTGGCCATGTAGGCGGTGCGCTGCTCGCCGATGCGCAGCGCCACAAACGTGCCCACCACCGCCAAGTACACGGTGAGTCCCGCCGTGATGCCAAACACCGCCACCCGCCCGATAGGCAGGGCCAGAAACAGCCAGCTCCAGCCGCTGTGGCCCAGCAGCGCCGCCAGCACCAGCTGCACGCCCAGCGCCAACACCGCCGCCGCGTAGCCGCTCCCGGCCGCCACCACCAGCTTCGACCCAAAAATAGCCGCGTCGGGCAGGCGCGTGGTCAGGAGGTAGTCCAACGTGCGGCCCACTCGCTCATGCAGCACCAGGTCGGGCGCCGTCTGCGCCACCACGATGACGGCGGCCAGCAGCACATAGATGGCGCGAAACAGCGTCAGATCGCCGCCCAGCGCATGCGAATGCGCGTGAGCCAGCGACAGGGCCGGCAAAACCCCCGTGAGGAGGGCCGCCAAGGCAAAGACCGCGAGAAACCGCCGGTGGCCAAACGACTCCAGAATCTCCTTGTGGATCATCGTCCCCCAGTCACGCAGGACCGTCACCCCCCACCAGCTTCAGATACGTTTCTTCCAGCGAGACGGCTTCCGGGATGACGGCGCGCACCCCGACGCCCGCCTGCACCAGCGCAGCCACCACGCCTTCGATGTCGGCCGCGTCATCCATGGTCACCCGCCACTCTCCCCCCGAGAGGGGGGCGAGCGCTGCCCCTGCGGGCAGGCGGATGCCTCGGCCGTCGGCCCCCGACAGGACCATGCGCGCGGCGGGCAGCCCCTGCTGGCCAATCTGTCCGGGCGCGCCGACCGCCAGCAGGCGGCCCGCCTGCAGAATGCCCACGGTATCGCAGATGCGCTGCGCCTCGGCCAGCAGGTGGGTGCAGAGGAACACCGACAGGGACTCCTCGGCCAGGGACAGCAGGAGGTCGCGTACCATGACAATGTTGGCGGGATCCAGCCCCGCCGTGGGCTCATCCAGAATCAGCAAGTCCGGCTCGGCGATGAGTGCCCGGGCGAGCCCCAGCTTCTGGCGCATGCCCTTGCTGAACCCCGACACGTGGTCATGGCGCCGGTCCCACAGCTCGACGCGGTGCAGCAAGGCTTCTACCCGCTCCCGCGCCACGCGGGGCGGCAATCGCGCCACGCGCGCGGCAAACTCCAGGTTCTGCTGCGCCGTGAGGCGGTCGTACACGCCCACCTGATCCAGCATCACGCCACATCGCGCGCGCACCTGGCCCCCATGCGCGACGGGGTCGAGGCCCAGCACCGCCACCGACCCCGCCGTTGGCGCCAGGAGGCCTACCAACAGCCGCACCGTCGTGGTTTTGCCCGCGCCGTTCGGGCCCAAGAATCCAAACACGGAGCCTCGTGGGACCGTGAGATCCAGTCCCGACAAGGCCTGGTGGCTGCCGAAGCTGCGCGAAAGCCCCCGGCACGCTATAACCCCCTCGTCCAAATGGACACCTCGCTCCCTCCGTGGTGGCTCGGAGCCGTCTGCTGGGTCTTTGGACCGCAGGCCCTGCCGCCCTCTTAGGGGGCGTCCGGCTCGCCGCAAAGCTTTCACAAGAATAAACGCAATCTGGCCAGTGACGCTGCGCAACGCGTCGACCGCCATGCCGCCAACAGGTCGCCGATTTGAGAATCCCCCCGCAGCGGGAAGCGCTTCTTCACGGCTATCCGCCCGGTGCTCCACGATTGACGATGGGAGGCGTGGCGTCTTCGGCCACCCGCACGACCATGAGACGGTCCGTCAGGGTCGGCGTCACTCGCTCCGCTGCCAGTTGGGACCGCCGCGCCGCCGCACCCTGGGTCGCCATGGGGGAACCGGCGTCACAACGATATCACCCGCCCATCCGGGCCGGATAGCGTGGGCAACACATGCAGACCGGTTCCACCGCTGCCAGGCATCTGTGGCCGGCAGCGTGTGGAGCGCACCGCCCATGAGGCCACCGCATTAGTCTGGCCGATGCGGTCCGAGCCCTCAGACCGAGACGCGGTCGACGCCCGTCACTGTCTGTGGTACGCTCAACCCCAACGCGGTGGAGCTCGCGACGACGACGCGACCAATCGGTCCAATGGCTCCTGGTCTGGGCACAGCAGTGTCCGCCAGGAGCCGTTTTGCATTTCCCGGCCCCGACCGCACTTGAGGCAGGGGGTGGCATCGGATGAGTCTCTTCTATCTGCATGAGTCCCGGACGCGCGACGACTCGGCGGAGGCCCAGGAGCCGGCCCACTTTCGCGACCTGTTGCTGGACCGCGTAGTCGGGGCCATCACGGCGGGCCGCGACGAATATCACCTGCAGCCGCTGTTCTACGAGCCACCGGCGCCGCCGGCCGCCACCACCTATCGTCAGGAGGTGTTTCGGGACCTCGAGACTCCCGGCATCCGCGACGCGCTGGCCCAATTTGGGGAGAGCATGCGGGACGTCCGCCAGTGCCAGGACCTGGCCAGGCGCTTCCGAAACCGCCGGCAGCAAGACCGCTGGTTTTTAGAGGCCGTGGCGCGCTTCGGCGAAGCCATCATCCGCCTAGGCGGCCAGCTGACTGCGGCTGCCCCCGCCTCGGCCGGCCTTCAAGCCACGGCCGCCTATCTCGAGGACTATGCCGCGTCGGACGGATTTCAATCCATGACCGCCGCAGCCGACGCCCTCCTCGACGCGCTGGCAGCCGTCACGCATGTTGTCCACATCAAGGGCAGCCGTGTCGCCGTGCGGCGCTATCAGGGGGAAGTCGACTACGGCGCGCGTGTGGCCGACACGTTTGCAAGGTTTCGGCAGGGCCCCGCCGCGCCCTATGCGTTTCGGGAGACGCCCACCGGCGACCTGAATCACATTGAGGCCCGCATTCTCGATCTGGTGGCCCAGCTTGAGCCCGACCTGTTCCAGCGGCTGGAGGCGTTTCATCGCGACTATGCGGACTTCCTCCCCGACACGGTGGCCCGCCTGGATCGGGAGGCGCAGTGGTACCTCGCATGCCACGAATATGTGGAGCGGTGGCGCGCCGCCGGGCTGCCAGCCTGCTTCCCCACGGTGGCCGCGGCGCCGGGGCCGGTGGTCATCCGCGGCGCATTCCACCCGGCCCTGATGGACGTCATGCCGCCTGGCCACATCGTGCCCAACGACTTTCGGCTCGTGGGCCCCGAGCGCATTCTGGTGGTGTCCGGCCCCAATCAGGGCGGCAAAACCACTTATGCGCGGCTGTTTGCGGTGGTGCACTACCTAGCCCAGCTGGGATGCCCCGTTCCGGCCCAGCGCGCCAGTGTCTCCCGCTTTGACCAGATTTTCACCCACTTCGAGCGGGAAGAAGAGGCCGGACACCCGGAGAGCAAGCTGGAGGCCGAGCTCCGACGCGTGCGAGACATTTTGGCGGCCGCCACCGAAGACAGCCTCATCATCATCAACGAGGCGTTCAGCGCGACGACGGTCCGTGACGG